>JABMMT010000034.1 GCA_013205155.1 Betaproteobacteria bacterium
CCAGATGAGCTGGCCATGGCGATATGGGGTTTGACATTACACCAGAGCATGAAGGGTACTGTAATGAATGCGCCACCTGCACCAACTAAGCTTGATAAAGTGCCTGCAAATGCACCAAAGGAAACTAAACCCAATGAACCCGGCAATTCTCTACCGGGTTTAGGTTTTTTATTGATAATCATTTGAATTGAAGAATAGACGAGAAATGTTGCAAAAAAGAGCGAGAGCCATGAGGTATTCAGAGCTTCAAAGATTTCACTGCCACCAACTAGACCGCCAATTACCAAGCCTGGACTAAATGATTTCACTAAAGACCAGTCGATTGAGCCATGCTTGTGATGTGCCCAAATGGCAGAGGTAGTTGTAAAAAGAATGGTAGCCATGCCTGTAGCAATAGCCATATGAACAATGATGCTTTGATCAAAGTGCAGGTGGTTGAAAACCAAAATCATGAAGGGCACCAAAATCATGCCGCCACCAATACCGAGTAGGCCGGCTAAAAATCCGGTGATGCCGCCGCACAACAGCAGCATGGCAATATCACTTAGTAACATGAATTCCCCGCCTTAGCCGCTAGGCCGTCATCCTGAACCCTAAGGTTCATGGTGGAACGGCTACTCTGCTTTGGGTGCATTAAGAGATTCAGGGAGTGACCAGCTCGAGGCTGACACTGTGAATTATCGAAACACTCACGCCCGCAAGGTAAAGATCGTTCCGGATGCTTGCGCATCGGTTCAAGGAACTATTGGCCTTGGCGAACCAGGCAGGGAAAGGGATTGCATCAAGCCATCTACTTGATCTTCTAATGCATGAATTTCAGCTTGAAGGCGAGCAACTTCGTTGCTATTAGCGTTAGAGGACGCACTGGATGGCGATGGTGTACTTTGGAGTTTAATCAGATCCCCTGCAATTTTTAGTGCTGCCATCATACTGGCGCGCTCAATACTCCGATTGCCACCATTAATCGCCAATTTGATTTGTTCATCAACTAAAACGCAAGCTGCACGCAATAGTGGCTCATGTTCTGTACTAGTAGACAGGGTAATCTTTTGGCCGGCGAGAGTTACTTCAATGCGTTGTTGGCTCACTATCATCCTCTGGCGTATTAGGTGGAGTTACTTCATTCAGTAAATTCAGCTGGCGTCCATCGCCCTGATCGGGCAGACGACTCAAAATATGTTGAATGCGTTTTTGTGCATCCTCAATTTTACCTTGCAGTTGAGTGCGGTTTTGATGAAGTTCCTTAACTGCTTCAGTAATGAGCTGAACTTTTTCGGATAAGCGTTTGACAGATGCGTTGACTGCATCTAGGTCAGCTATGTTATCGCCTAGGGAAAATTGGTTTAGCTCACTCATATTGGCATTGTAGCCTCAGGAAATGAATGAAGAAGCGGTTTTCGGCAAGGGGTTTAGATGGGCAGGCAAATCCACTCATTGCCAAGCTTTTCCAGATGAACCCGGCCCTCAAATAATGCTATCAGAGCTTGATGGGTTGCTGGATCCTTACTGTCGCCCTGAAAATACAATTTTCCTTGCTGAATCATGACTAGGTGGTCTGCTTTTAGTGCGAGCTGGATTTCATGTAAGACGGTTACAACAGTTTTCCCTTGGGCAAGCAGTTCCTTTTGCCAGATCAGCCAATCTGCTTGATGGGGTGGATCTAAATTTGCCAGAGGCTCATCCATTAGTAAGATATCAGCTTGCACTGCCAATAAGCGAGCTAGTAACACTCTTTGCTTTTCTCCGCCAGATAATTCATGAAGAAAACGGGAGGCAATCGATTGCGTATGAGTTTTGTTAAGTGACTCCTGTACTACTTGATGGTCAAGACTACTTGGAAGGTGGAGCCAGCCTTGGTGAGGGATACGACCAAGCATCACCGTATCGTATACAGTGAGCTCGCTAAATTCTTCTGCTGCATCATTATTTTGTGCGAGCCACGCGATTGCTTTGGCGCGTGCTTTACGATCAAGATTTTGAATATTGACATCATCAATCGTGATACTGCCAGTTGTCGACAAGATATTGGTGATACCTTGAAGTAAGGATGACTTGCCTGCACCATTAGGTCCAATAATGCTTGTCCATTTTCCTTTGGGAATATCGATGGTGAGATTGCGCAAAACTTCGCAAGGTCCTCGATAGACATTGAGATCAGAAATCTTCATTTTCTGATTCCAATCTGTCCACGACGTAAAAGAAAGAGTAGGTAGCTACCACCTAAAACAGCAGTGACGATCCCAACCGGGATTTCTAGAGGAGCAAAAATACTTTTAGCCAAGAGATCAGAGCCCAATAAGAGAATGCCACCTGCAATGGAGGAGAGGATTAATTGGACGCGTTGACGTCCTCCAGAAATGTGGCGGACTAAATGAGGAGCAGCTAGTCCAACGAAGGCAATTAAACCAGTTTGAGCTACTGCAAAACCAGTTGCCAAGGCTAAAACAGCAATTAATAAAAGTCTTAGTTGATCGAGTGGCAATCCTAGAGTGCGTGCAGTATTTTCACCGAGCGAAAGTACGCTCAAGACAGGGCTTAATAATAAAGTCAGTAATATACAAATGACAAGTGCTAGACCCATCATGAGATTGGCATTCCAAGTAATCAAAGAAGTATTACCCAACATAAATGATTGGAGGCTTTGATATAAATCAGGGCGTACAAATGTTAGTAGAGAATTTGCTGCACTAAAAATAACGCCTATGACAACCCCTGATAACAAAAGACGCAAAGAACTCTTGTACCCGCCCGCTAAAAGAAGTGCTGCCAATACCCCAAGTAAAGCTCCTGCAAATGCGCCACCATTGATACCAATCAAAGTGACTAGCGAGCGCTCCCCTACAGATGAGAGGCACAAAATAATTCCTACCCCTAAAAGGGCTCCTGATGCGCTTCCTAATAAATAGGGGTCTGCTAAAGGATTACGAAAGAGACTTTGCGCAATGGCACCAGCCAAACCCAGTAAGGCACCAGCAATATAAGCGCCGATGGATCTAGGTAGGCGAATTTCATACAAGATAGTACGATCCATTTCTGTAAAACGCCAATCAACTCCTGTGCTCCCGAAGACGCATCCCAATGCAATGAGTATTAGACTCACCGCAAATAAAGCCAGTAGCTTTAGGTGGAGTTGATGATTAGGCATTACTTGCTCGATAAACTTTTTTCTGCAATACATTGCGACAGAATCAATGCCGCTTCACCCATTCTAGGTCCAGGTCTAACGATGATATCGCTTTGTTCTTTCTTAAAGGCGCAAATACGATTTTCTTTGATTGCTGGAATGTCAGCCCAGCCAGGCCGTTTTTTCATATCAGCAAGACTTGTCTCGCTGAGCATGATCATTTGCGGCTTTGCCTGCACTACAAATTCAGGATTAATTTTAGGAAAGGGGCCCAAGGATTCTGGGATGATGTTATGTAATTCAAGGCGGGTTAATAGTTCTCCAATAAAAGAACTTCTACCTGCTGCATATGGCGCAGCATTCACCTCAAAATACACTCGCATATTCTTTTGTGAACCATCTAGTTGTTTATTAGCTCGAGTAATTTCGGCTTGTATTTGATTCCAGACGCGTCCCGATTCTTTGCTACCCAATGCAAGATCTAACTTTTTTAGAGTACGCTCTTCGTCAGCCATCGTTTTGATCTCAAAAGCCATCACCGGTATGCGTAAGTCTTCTAAGCGAGAGATGATAGAAGAGGATTTATCGACCACAACTAAATCGGGTTTGAGTTGAACGATTGCCTCTAAATTACTATCGCTCATACCACCTAATTTTGGGAGATTTTGAAGTGATAGTGGCCAATTAGAAAAACGATCGACCCCAACTAAATGCTTACATTTACCTAGAGCGCAAATTGACTCAGTAAGAGAAGGAAGTAGGCTAACGATTCGTTGCGGAGGTGATGATAGAGAGATTGTTTTGCCGCGATCATCTATTACTTCCACAGCTGCAATTGTTAGACCAAAAAATCCACATAACACTATCCCTAAACATATCTTTAATGATGAATAGGGGAGTGTTGTGAGTTTCATGACATTATTTCATTGCGTAACGAGCGCCTACAAAGACGTTTGTTCCAGGAGTGTTGTATCCATAGGTGAGTTGATAGTCTTTATTAAAGACGTTATTCCAGCGACCAAAAATACTCCAATCTTTTGTCACATCATAATTGGCATAGAGATTAAAGATAGCGTAGCCTCCTAAACCTGTATTACCGAAGTCATTACGCTGCCCGGAGAAGGTTACTCCGCCGCCAGTGGTTAGCAGGCCGCTTTTGTATTCCGCTGCAGCATTACCGAATTGCCTAGCGCGTTTTAGTAATACAGCCCCAGTATTTTCGTTAATGGGATTTTGCTGATCAAAGGAGCCCTTAAGATTTAAGTTATCGAACTTTTTACTGGCACCCAAAGAAGCACCATTGATTTTTGCATTTGCCACATTTGAGGCGCAACCAAAATATCCAGGAGGACATCCGCTGCTGGAGTACTGGATTAAGTTAGTGATGGTATTGGTATATCCAACTAAATGTAATTCATAGCCAGCTTCTTCGTAATGCAATCCCGCTTCAGTATTTCTACTTTTTTCTGCCTGTAATGAAGGGTTGCCATAGCCTGGATAGTAGAGATCATTAAAGGTAGGCGGTCTGAAGCCTGTGCTGTAGTTGATATTTCCTCTTAAGGCTTTAGTAAAGAAGTAGCCGTATGCTGCGCCCCCTGTAGTTTGAGCTCCATAACCGGTAATATTGTCATTACGAAGGGAAAGATTGGCTAAATGAGCGCCCCGTTTTAATTGATATGCGCCTGCTATTGAATTGGTATTACGTGTTTGATTAAAGTTTTCTGGTTGATACGTTGTGTAGTAGTTCACTTGGTTGGTGAATACATTTTGCGTTCTTCTCTCCGCCAGAATTTGCACTAAATCTGGACCGACTGCGATATCGTTTTGCCATGTATAGATATTCTGCTTGGTGTTATTTACAGGGTTAGTGGTTGGGGTTAATTGCTGTCCATTATCAATCGATTGAGAAACTTGCAAGAGACTTTTCCACTTTTGCATTACTTGGTTTTTTGAATACGCAGAGTAGGTTCCTAAGTCATTGACATTATTCATGGTGGCAGGAGCATAGGTACCCGGAGTATTTCCTGGATATTGGTTATTAAGGCGACTTTGTAAAAATTGCAAGCCGAACTCTTGTCCTTGCATCCATTCTTGAGAAGCTCTACCGGTAATGGCATCTTGGACATAACCAGTTCTATTAGTGGGAAGTGCACCGTAATAACAATTTCTTGCAATAGACTTTTTCGATTGTGTTGAAGGGTTGCAGGGATTGTTATCCGCAACGGTATTAAAACCCATCGATAAATTTTGGCTGGCGCTTAATGAGTAACGAATTTTTTGCGCGCCTTCTGTGGAACCATAAACACTTGCTTCTGTAATCGTGGTGCCATAAGTACCATATCCAGATGAGGCGCTCACTTTTGGCGGGCCATCACCTTGTTTAGTAAAGATTTGGACAACGCCGCCAATTGCATCTGCACCGTATAGGCTGCTTTGTGGGCCAAAAATGATTTCAATATGATCAATGAGCGCTAACGGAATAGATTGCCAGCTTGGACCTCCAAGAAATCCTGAATCGGTTCGTACGCCATCAATCAGAACCAAACTTTGAGCATTGCTTGTGCCGCGCAAAAATACGCTAGCAATTGAACCGCCTGTGCCATAGCTGGAGATTTCTACACCGCGTTGTCTTTGCAGTAATTCCACCAAGCTGGTCTGGCCTGCTTGTGCAATTTCTTCAGGCCCAATGTAGTCATAGTCAGCAAGAACATTGCTAGCTGCGGTTGGGGATCGATTGGCGGTAACAATCACTGGATTCATTACACTGGCTGCTACTGAAACCGAGCCACTGGAATTATTTTGTGCCTGTGAGGCAGCGCTAAATATTACTGTGGTGATGAGAGTAAAGAAAAAAGTACTACGTTGATTAATATGTGAATGATTCACGATTTGCCTTCTGTTATCGATTGCCTAGCTAACCTCCCCGTTAGCTGGGTCGAACAGAATTTCACAAGCAGGAGCTCGAGCGTCAATTGGGCGACAAATCATCAGATAGGGCGCTGTCATCGGCGCGCGAAGGTCCCCGTCCGCAAAATTCCACCTGTCTTGGCCGGTATCCGGGCTAGTAAATCTCAGAATCTGGCCTTCCCATGTAATTGACGCGCACAGTGGCTTTTTCAGACTCCTGACATCCTTACCCTAGGGTGAAGATGCATTTACTTACCGTTGCGGGGGCAGCACACGTTTTGTGTTTCCCGTTTAACTTTATTGCATTGCAATAAGGCACCACTACCCTTTAATTCTATACTAAGGTAGGGCTTATCACTCACTTTTAATCCCAGAAAAGTCTACAATCATGGGTCTAGGATTAAGGATTCATGACCGCATTAGATAGGCACCCAGAAAAAAACCTGATTCGCTTGCAGCTGAGCCAAAATTCGGTGCTCAAAAGCTTGGATCAGGCTGTTATGACTGATTTAGAGCGCCATTTAGAGATATCAGATCTCAAAAAATCCGAAATATTGCTCCATCAAGGGGATCATCAGATGGAGCAGTACTTTGTCCTGGACGGCATTCTCAAGCGCATTGTTTCTAGTCCTGACGCTAAAGAGATGATCTTGCGTTTTGCTATCGAAAAAGATATCGAAACTAGCTATGCTGCTTGGCGCCTTAAAACAGCCGCCCCCTATAGTATTGCTTGCGTTAACAAGACCCGTGTGGCTCGCATGCCTATGAAAAAATGGGCTGAATTTCTTGAAGAGCATAAGCTTCTTAAGGAGACTTTTGAGTTTGAGGTAATGCGCCTGATGAGTGAAATTATGGCTCATACCATTACCTTGCATATGCTAGATGCCCCAGGTCGGGTAGAGCGGTTCTTGCGAAAATACGAGAACTTATTTGAGCTTCTCCCTAAAAAGGAGCTGGCAGCCTACCTCAACCTCTCACCAGAGACTTTGAGCCGCCTTAAAACGAAGCATAAAGAGCTTTTTATCTAAACAATTTCCCTTTGGGGCGCTGGATTTGGGGGAAATTGACCGAAGTCAATGATCATCCTCTGCCTCAAGCCTAATATTCAATCCTGCCTAAGTTGGGTTGAACCCAGCATGCAATAAATAACTTAATGGGAGACCAATAGCGAAAGCGACATTACGGGATTTAGCCCCTGTTAAAGCCTTTGTAATTTATAAAAAATTTCTATGACAACCGATACTCAAAACACACCATTAACTGACGGCTTTCATCTGGTCATCGATGCCTTGAAAGCAAATGATCTCAATACTATTTTTGGTCTTGTTGGCATCCCAATTACTGACTTGTGTCGTTTGGCTCAAGCTGAGGGAATACGCTTTATTGGTTTCCGTCATGAGCAACATGCAGGTAATGCCGCAGCCATTGCAGGTTTCATGACTCAAAAGCCTGGTATTTGTATGACGGTTTCTGCGCCAGGATTCTTAAATGGTTTAACAGCACTTGCCAATGCAACTGTGAATTGTTTCCCGATGATTTTGATTAGCGGCTCAAGTGAGCGTGAAATTGTTGATTTACAACAGGGCGACTATGAAGAGATGGATCAGCTCAATGCTGCTAAGCCATATTGCAAAGCAGCTTATCGTATTAATCACATTGAAGATATCGGTATTGGTTTTGCACGTGCCATTCGCGCTGCGGTTTCTGGTCGTCCAGGCGGAGTGTATTTAGACCTGCCTGCACAGTTATTAGCCCAAACTATGCCAGCCGAAGAGGCAAAGAAGTCTATTTTCAAAGTAATCGATCCCGTTCCGCGCCAGATTCCAGCAGCTGATGCTGTAGCGCGTGCATTAGATGTACTCAAAGGCGCTAAACGTCCATTGATTCTCTTGGGCAAAGGCGCTGCTTATGCGCAGGCTGATAAAGAGATCCGTGACTTGATCGAGAAGTCTGGTATTCCTTACTTGCCAATGTCGATGGCAAAAGGTTTATTGCCAGATGATCATCCTCAAACTGCATCCCCAGCCCGCTCGTTTGTTTTAGCAGAGGCTGACACAGTCTTATTAATTGGTGCGCGCTTGAACTGGTTATTGGCTCATGGAAAGGGCAAGACCTGGGGCAAGGAGCCTAAGAAATTTATTCAGATCGATATTCAGGCCAATGAAGTTGATAGCAACGTACAAATTTCCGCACCATTGATTGGTGACATTGGTTCATGCGTTGGTGAATTGTTAAAAGGCATTGCTTCTGTTCCCAAGCCAAGC
>JABMMT010000325.1 GCA_013205155.1 Betaproteobacteria bacterium
ATTGATCCAGAATCGCAAGCATTTATGCGTTTTGAGTACCCCTGTCGGTTGCCAGATATGATTCAGAATCGTGCTAAAGAAATTACTAAAAAAGTTCTAGAGGGATTAAATTACCAACATGGTTTTTTTAACATCGAGTTTATATATGATCAGAAAGTCGATCATCTAAAAGTCATTGAGATTAATCCTCGCATGGCTTCGCAGCTAGCTAATTTGTATGAGCGAGTAGATGGATGTCGGCCTCATAGCATGCTGTTTAGTTTGGCAGTAGGCGAAGCGCCTAAGTTAGTTCACGGCGAGGGCCGATTTAGATCGGCGGCTAGTTTTATATTTAGACGATTTCAAAAGCCATTGAAGCAGCGCATCCCAAGTAAAGCAGAACTAGCTCATGCCCTCGCACCCTACCCCGATGCCAAAATGATGCTGTATTACAAGAAAGGATCTAGCTTGGATCGCGAGATAAAGTGGTTGGGTAGTTACCGCTACGCTGTTCTTAATTTAGGCGGTTTGAGTCGGGGCGATTTATTTGATCGTTTCAACCAAGTTTGTAAAAAGCTGCATTTTGAAGACTTTATTTATACGGCGCAAGAGCCGTAATCTGTGTCGCAACTTTCTCTAGCTGATTACCTTCAGTACGAGCATTACCCTAACTATCCAGTTTTAGATAACTGGCTTTAGCATCCATTGGGAAGCGGTGCACAAAACACCTAGCTTCGAAGGTCGGCTAAACCGATACTATCTCTTCTACAGTTCTTTACACAGTCGGATTTTTCTCTCATTAGCTGTTAGAAACATTGACTTCTCGAGTAACAATAAATTTTTTAAGGCCTAGGTCGCACCTTCGAATCGTGCTGGGCAGGCTAAAAACCTCAAGTAATTCAAGCGGATGCGGCTTCTATGGTGCTCTTATAGCCCATTACAGAGTCATTGCACAGTTTGTTCGTAGGCTGTACAGTAAAAATAGTTCATTTGTCCCAAAAACTAATGTTTAAAAACCCTAGTCTTCGGTTGCTTTACGCAAAAAAGCTTTACCTCAAAAGCTGAGATAATTTAAACAGTATTGCGTGCTTTTAAAAATTTCACTCATAACAAGTAGGAGATAGACATGATTTATTCACCCCCAGGCCAAGCTGACGCCAAGATGCAATATAAAGCTCAATACAACAACTTTATTGGCGGAAAGTGGGTAGCCCCATGTAAGGGTCAATATTTTGATGTGATTTCGCCAATCAATGGCAAGGTATATACCAAGGTCGCGCGCTCTGACGCTAGTGATATTGAATTGGCTTTAGACGCTGCACATGCTGCTGCCGATCAGTGGGGCAAAACTGACGTGACAACGCGTAGTAATATTTTGCTGAAGATTGCTGATCGCATTGAGCAAAATTTAGAACTCTTGGCCTATGTTGAAACTATCGATAACGGTAAAGCAATTCGAGAAACCTTAAATGCGGATATTCCACTGGCAGTAGATCACTTCCGATACTTCGCTGGCGCCATTCGTGCGCAAGAGGGTGGTCTAAGTGAAATTGATGAAAACACTGTGGCCTATCATTATTTCGAGCCATTGGGTGTTGTAGGCCAGATTATTCCGTGGAATTTTCCGATCTTGATGGCGGCATGGAAGCTTGCCCCATCTCTGGCTGCAGGCAATTGCGTAGTGCTCAAGCCAGCTGAATCAACTCCCATATCTATCTTGATCGTGGCAGAGTTGATCGCTGATCTATTGCCACCAGGAGTGCTTAATATTGTCAATGGATATGGCCGTGAGACTGGTATGCCACTAGCCAACAGCAAGCGCATTGCTAAGATTGCCTTTACTGGCTCGACCTCTACTGGCCGTGTGATTGCACAAGCCGCTGCTAATAATTTAATTCCAGCAACATTAGAACTTGGCGGAAAATCTCCTAATGTCTTCTTTGCGGACATTATGGATAAGGATGATGCGTTCTTAGATAAAGCAATTGAAGGACTCGTGTTGTTTGCCTTTAATCAAGGCGAGGTATGTACCTGCCCAAGTCGCGCCCTAATTCAGGAAAGTATTTACGACCAATTTATGGAGCGTGTGCTCAAGCGCGTTGCTGCCATCAAGCACATAAACCCACTCGATACCGACAGCATGATGGGTGCCCAAGCGTCCAAAGAGCAACTCACGAAAATCCTCTCTTACCTTGATCTGGGCAAGCAAGAGGGAGCAGAAGTGCTCACTGGCGGTGCGCAAGCGCATCTTGGTGGTGATCTGGATGGTGGCTACTATGTGCAACCAACCATCTTTAAGGGTCACAATAAGATGCGTATTTTTCAAGAAGAAATCTTTGGCCCCGTCTTGGCGGTAACCACCTTTAAAGACGAAGCAGAAGCACTTACGTTAGCAAATGACACTTTATATGGCTTAGGTGCGGGCGTGTGGACGCGTAACGGAAATCTAGCGTATCGCATGGGTCGGGCCATTAAGGCTGGTCGCGTCTGGACAAACTGTTATCACGCTTATCCAGCGCATGCTGCGTTTGGTGGTTACAAAGAATCGGGTATCGGCCGCGAAAACCACAAGATGATGTTGGCGCATTATCAACAAACCAAAAACTTATTGGTCAGCTACAGCGAAAATAAGCTCGGCTTTTTCTGATCGCTTTGTATCGTGTCACAAAGGGGTGAAGCAATTTACCCCTTTTTTATTGAAAGGAGCACAGCATGGTTGAGCGTATTGTGGCCACGCCAGAAGCGTTAGCTCTCATTAAAGAGATGCAAGCGCTTCATGGAGAAATTTTATTTCACCAATCTGGTGGATGTTGCGATAACAGTGCTGCAAACTGCTATTTGCCTACTGACTTAACGATCGGCCCCTATGATGTCAAATTGGGCGAGGTTGGCGCAGTCCCGTTCTATATTGGCAAGTCGCAGTATGAGTATTGGAAACATACCCAATTAATACTGGATGTGATTGAAGGTAGTGGTGGTACGTTTTCATTGGAAGGTAATACCGGTAAAGCTTTTCATACGCGTTCGCGGCTGTTTACGGATGACGAGTGGGAGCATATCAAATCTACTGTAGAAAATGATTTAGCTTAAGTCGCACCTTCGAATCGTGCTGGGCAGACAAACAATCCTATATAAAACAATGACTTATTACATCAACGGAGATGCAAAAGTCCATTGCACAGTGATTACACAGTTTGCTTTATAGCTTGCACGACTTAAGCATAGGGCTGCCTTTGATTGCTCTATTAACCCTACAACCCAAGTCATGAAATATTCTTAAAAAACTGGTAAATTTCAGCAGCATCATATTTTTGATGTGACAAAAATTAACGAACGGAGTTCATTATGAAGAAGGCTTTAATTGCGACCATTCTCGCATTTGGTATGACGTTATCAGTCCAGGCCAAGGACATTGTTGATACAGCTGTTGGTGCAGGTTCATTTAAAACTTTAGCTACAGCCTTAGGCGCTGCAGGTTTAGTTGATACACTCAAAGGAAAAGGTCCCTTTACTGTTTTCGCACCTACCGATGAGGCTTTTGCAAAAATACCAAAAGCTGACTTAGACGCACTCCTGAAAGACAAAGTCAAGTTAGTTGCTGTTTTAACTTACCATGTCGTCCCTGGCAAAGTTATGGCAGCTGACGTGAAACCAGGTAAGGTCAAAACAGTTCAAGGTTCTGATCTCACTATCACAACCTCGAATGGCGTCATGGTTAATAACGCTAAAGTAATCAAAACGGATGTAGTTGCTGACAATGGCGTAATACACGTCATTGATACTGTACTGATACCTAAGTAATTAGTTTAAAGGCTGATTGCTGATGTGATCAGCCTTTAAACATACCATCTATATTGCTCTCAAACTAGTAGTGACTTTACTTTAAAGGTTTGTGAAATGACATCCTCTTTTACCGATTCAATAAAAAGTGAAAGCCACCCTTGGGTTTTTTATAGTCCAGTAATGGTTTAACTGACACTTCATCTGCGGATGCCACATCTAGTCTAGCTAGACTTAAACCATAGCCTAAACTATTTAACTGACCAATTTTTCAAACTTATTTTCTCTTTTTGCTAGGATTCGGCCTCATCCATTGCCTTCTCTTCCGCGCGTATACGTACCCAAAGTACTGCAGCATTGAGCGCTGTGAATACCAACGCAATCCACGG
>JABMMT010000326.1 GCA_013205155.1 Betaproteobacteria bacterium
TACTTCTGTCATTAGCTTGCGGACTGAACGTGATCAAGCCATCCAGAATGCGATTCGCTTAGAAGCAGAGCTTGACTCAGAACGCAAGCAAGGTTTAGGCAGAATTGAATCACTCAATGAAGCTAAAGAGGCATTGACTAGTCAATTTAAAAACCTTGCCAATGAAATCCTGGAAGATAAGTCTAAGCGCTTTACTGAACAAAATGCCGCTAACTTAGATGCGCTTTTGAAGCCTTTACAAACTAAGTTAACGGAATTCAAAGAGCAGGTTAATACCTCTTATGGCAATGAAGCGCGGGAGCGCTTTGCTCTTAAAAGTGAAATCGAGCGCCTCGCAAATCTTAACCTTCGGATGTCTGATGAGACACGCTCTTTGACGCAAGCATTAAAGGGAGACTCAAAAGTTCAGGGTAACTGGGGCGAACTTGTACTCGAATCTATTTTGGAATCTTCTGGCCTGCGTAAGGGTGAAGAGTACCTTGTTCAAGATAGCCATACCCAAACTGATGGCTCACGACTGCAGCCTGATGTGGTCATCAAACTTCCCGAGGGCCGCAGTCTAGTAGTTGATAGCAAAGTATCTATTACCGCCTATGCAAGACATGCAGAAGCGACAGATCTAAGCGTTGCTGAACAAGAGCTTGCGGCCCATATCCAGTCCTTACGTCAACATATCCAGGGCCTCTCTGGGAAAAACTACAGCTCCCTATATGGTGTGGGTTCTGTAGACTTTGTGTTGATGTTTGTACCGATTGAACCGGCCTTTTTATTAGCCCTTAAGACAGCGCCTAATCTTTATCAAGAGGCATTAGCAAAGAATATTGTTCTTGTTTGTCCAAGCACCTTAATGGCTACTCTACGTACTGTTGCTCACCTGTGGAGACAGGATCATCAAAATCGCAATGCTTTAGAAATTGCAAAACAATGTGGCAATCTCTACGATAAGTTTGTAGGTTTTGTGGATGACTTAGAAAAACTAGGCCAGCGTTTAGACCAAGCTCAAACAAGTTACCATGATGCCTTTAATAAATTAAAGAGCGGTAAAGGTAACCTGATTCGTTCTGCAGAAAAGGTTCGCGAACTAGGCGTTAAGCCCAGCAAGGCATTACCAATGCCACTAATAGAGTCTTGCGCAGATCCCGAATAATTTTTTTAATTGATAAAGCAAAAACCCCGGCTAGTTTTGACTAGTCGGGGTTTTTTATAGCGATTTCTTCAATACTACAATTATTTACTTCGAAAAAATTAAGCTGATTTACGGCTACGTGATGCAGGTGTAGCAGCTTTTTTAACTTGAGCCATCTGATCTTGAACAGCATCGATTGCTTGATCAGCAGTTTTTTCTGCCGTTGCAAAAGCTTCTTTGCTAGCAGCGCGGAACTGCTCAAAACCTTGCAATGCACTTCCGTATACTGTTTTAAAAGAAGAAACAAATGCATCAGAACCAGCAGGTGCGTTAGCCGCTACAGTGTTGATCCAATCTTGAAAACCATTTTGCATTTGATCGATGCTTGCATCAACAACGTTTGCAAATTCCTTATTGCCATCACGCAATACTTTAGAAACTTTCTTTTGATATGCGGCAGCTTGGTTACCAGCAGACTGCAATGCGTCGGCGTTCAAAAATTCAGTAACTTGTTTTGGATCTTTAGCAGTTAAAACTTGCTGAATACCATCTTGAGCATTTACTAGCGCGTCTTTAGAAGCGGCGTAGTTCAACTCAGCCAATTTCTGAGCATTTTCCAAAGCAGCTTCGCTTAAAGAAAATGAAGTCTCGAGGCCCTTGCTGTTAATTTGCGACAATTTAGCGGTGATTTGTTCTTGGTTCATGTATTTCTCCAGTAATTAAGTGGTACAACTAATCAATTAAGTGCATTTAAGGAGAATTCGTTTACCTTAAATATTGCACTGCACCATGTAACTGTAACTGAAGAGATATGACAATGCAAGAACTTTTTGCTGCTATGCAACAAATATTGACTTATAAAGAATTAAATTGAATAAAATCAATAATTTAGAGCCTAATCATTCGGGTCGCTCCTATCGAAAAGTAGCCGTTGCTGCGTGTTTTGGCACTTTTTTAGAGTGGTACGACTTCCTCACATTTGCCACTTTAGCGGTGGTTTTTGCTCCTCTATTCTTTCCTTCTAGCGACCCCAATGCAGCCCTTTTAGCCAGCCTGGCAACATTTGGCGTTGGAATGGTAGTGAGACCCATTGGAGCGGCTCTATTTGGCTCTATGGGCGACCGTATTGGCCGCAAGCCTGTATTCATGATCACGATTGCCTTGATGGGCTTTGCGACCTTCAGCGTAGGCTTTTTACCAAGCTATGCTCAAGTTGGTATTTGGGCGCCTATCTTGTTAGTTAGCCTGCGCCTTATGCAAGGACTATCGGCCGGCGGTGAAATCGGGGGCAGTGCAGTCTATCTGACCGAACATGCTGGAAATGAATATCGGGGATTTAAGACAAGCTTTTTGCAACTCATGGGCCCACTAGGAATTTTATTTTCTACTTTGCAAATTGCCTTACTTCGTTATTACCTCACCAATGAGGAATTTTTAGCTTGGGGATGGCGTGTGCCATTTTGGATTTCACTTGTCTTGCTCATCATCGCCTTTAAAGCGCGCATGGCTCTGGAAGAAACCCCAGTATTTTTAGAGCTCAATAAAAATAGTGAGAAAGTAAAAAATCCTTTGCGGAGTAACTTCAAGGATGCCCATACCCGTAAGCGTATGTTCTTACTGTTCTTCTGCGTCTCTGCGGGGGGCGCAGTACTCTTCTTTTCTGTTCAAGTCTATACCGCCATCTTCCTCAAAACTTCCGTCAAACTAGCGCCACAAGTCGTTGACCAGCTCAGCATCTATGCAACTTTAGTCTTATTGCCGTTAACACTTTTCGCAGGCTGGTTATCTGACAAAATTGGAAGAAAACCTGTAGTAGTCAGCGGACTTATTCTTGGGGCCGTTTTTATTCACCCTGCTTACCAATTGTTGCAGCAGTTTGGACAATCAAATAATCTAGGCATGATTGTTCTGATCCTAACAATGCTTTCGCTTTCACTTGCCTTGGTTGTGGGGCCCCAAACAGCCCTACTAGCTGAACTATTTCCGGCAAAAACCAGAAATAGCGCTGCGACCTTTCCACATAACTTAGCTGCAGGATGGATTGGTGGTTTATTGCCATTGATAGTGACATGGCTCAATCAAAAATGGGATAGTGATGTTGCGGGCCTTTGGTATCCGACTGTCTTCTTAGCCAGTGGTGCTTTAGTTGCGTTACTGTATTTGCCTGAAACCCATAAGACAAATTTACATCACTAAAGCAATATCATGCCTAAAAAAATCTTCAGTATTTTCCTACTAGTAGTTTCAGGTTTGGTGTACTCACAACCGACCCCGCAATCAATTGAATTGGCAAAAACTGTACCCATAGCTGATGTGCATATGCATACCTATCAACAAAACCCGCGCTCAGCCCAATGGTGGCGTGAAATGATGGATGTCAATGGAGTCAAATGGGGAGGCGCAGTTGGTGACTATCGAGAAGATGTGCAGGCTGAGTTGGGATCTAGATATATACCAGCGGTCGGTCAAGCAGAATTCTTCAAAGTATTTTTTAAAGATGGTAGAAGTGGATTGATCAATCCTGAGAACGAGACCTTTAAAGCTTTATATCTTCGCTCGGAAGAACTATTTAAAGAGGGAAAAATCAAGGGTTTTGGCGAATTTCACACTGATAATCATTCGAGTGGACCCCCAAGAATTCGCCGCAGTATCAGAGCTGATAATCCTGCAATGCGGAAGTTTTATGAAATAGCCAATAGGTATGGTGGCTTTGTACAAATACATGCTGAATTTGATGGTGACTTTGAAAAAGATATTTTAAATTTATCCCTTAGCTACCCCAATACCACTACAGTACTATCCCACTGCCTCAGCACAAAGAATGTAGATAATGTTGCTGCAATACTCAGCAAGCGCAAAAATATTGTTTGCGAAGTCTCAAGCTTAGGTGCAGTTCATGTAAATCGACTCAATATTCCAAGATCGCCTCATGCTTATGATTCAGGCGGCTTGTATGGTAATTGGATAAAGTTGATCGAAACTTATCCAGATCAAGTATTGCTGGGCTCAGATCCTTGCTGTGGAATTGATGCAGCTTATTCTGAAATTATTACTGAGTTAAGAACTAAGGTTTTACCTTATCTCTCCCCAGCAACGATTGAAAAAGTTGCCTATCAAAATGCCGTGCGCATCTTTTCACTCAAAAGTGACTAGTTTTTATCTGCTAGCTAGCAATTCACAATAAAAACCTCAAAGAAAAAGGCTTCTCAGTTAATTAAGCTAGAAGCCTTTTGTACTTGGTGCCCCTTGTCCGACTCGAACAGACCACCTACTGATTACAAATCAGTTGCTCTACCAGATGAGCTAAAGGGGCAATGACAATATTTTAGCTTATTTCA
>JABMMT010000327.1 GCA_013205155.1 Betaproteobacteria bacterium
CATCAATAATAGCGAGCCCATTACCCGCACCCACACCAAATGCAGGGGTTCCAGAACTATAGGCAGCACGAATATTGGCTTGTGAGCCAGTGGCTACGACTAAATCTGCTAAACGCATTAATTCATTAGTGGAATCTTTGGTAATCGGAAATGGCAGCATCTGCACTAAATCACGGGGTGCATTTACTAAGTCCAATTGCTGATGAATAAACTCCAGTAAACGCGCACAAGTTGAATGACCTTTTGGGGATGGTGCAACCACAACAGCATTACGACACTTCAATGCATTGAGAATTTTATTAATTGGTGTTGCGCCTGGATTGGTTGAGGGTGTAATGGCAGCTACAACCCCCACTGGACGGGCATACTCAGTAAGACCCGTCTTCAAATCTTCAGAAATGACCCCTACCGTTTTAGCAGTACTTAGATCACGAATCAGTCCAAGAGTTTTTCTAAAATTCTTCTTGAACTTATCAGCGACATCACCAAGACCAGTATCTTGCACTGCAAGCTCAGCCAACTCTTGGTTACGCTTTGGCTCTAAGATGGCCCAAGCTACAGCCTCAACCACTAAGTTAACTTGTGCTTGCGTATATTGCTCATATTTTTGTTGAGCGATCCGCCCTCGCTCAACAATGCTTTCTACTGGTGTCATATCTTTACTTGGTTAATATTTTCGATCAATCAGTTGCTTTTTACTCAACTTTGATGCCAGCATCTTTAACTACCTTCTTCCACTTCACAATCTCACTTTTGACCATTGCTCCGAGTTGTGCTGGTGTGTTACCAACTGCTTCTGCACCTTGCGCTAATAATTTTTCTTTTACTGCTGGTTCTGCCAGCACTTTAACAGTAGCTTTATAGAGCGTATCAATAACGGGTTGTGGGGTTTTGGCAGGAACAAACATCGCATACCATGAGTCAACCTCATAATCTTTGAACCCTAACTCAGCCATCGTAGGCACATCAGGGAAAACAGGGGAGCGCTTCACTGTAGAAACTGCCAAGGCACGTAATTTACCTGCCTTGATAAAGTTTGCTGCGGCAGGAATCGAAACCCACAGTAGTGGAACTTGACCAGCCATAACGTCGGTAACAGCAGGACCACCCCCACGATAAGGAATATGGGTCATCGATACTCCTGCAGCACCGGCCATCATCGCGCCAGCTAAATGTCCTGGAGAACCATTTCCTACCGATGCATAAGCAATTGAATCAGGCTTTGCCTTAGCTAGATCAATCACTTCCTTCACCGTCTTAGCAGGAAAGTCGGGATTAGCGACTAATATCTGCGGTAAGGAGGCCACCAATGAAACTGGTAAGAAATCTTTTTCAGTATCAAAAGCCAGTTTTGGATAAATTGCAGGGTTAATAGTATGGGAAGACAGTGTAAATAAGACTGTGTAACCATCTGCGGCAGATTTTGAAACAATGTCTGTACCAATAGAGCCACCCGCTCCACCACGATTATCAATAATGACTTGTTGGCCTAAGGCCTGACTCAGCGGCTCCTGTACGATACGTGCTATCACGTCAGTTCCACCTCCGGGAGGGTATGGCACAACCAATTTGATCGGCTTAGTGGGCCATGATTGGGCCACTGCTAATTGAGTAAAACCAAGCAAGCCAAAAGTTATAGATAGAACAGTCACCGCTAGATTGCTTCTACGCATGTCTCATCTCCTGTTTTAAGTGCACTCCACGAACCTATATTAGCCCTTATGTGGGAACTATTGATACCTTAAATAATCCTACTAAACGGAACAAGTTGTTTCGTATAATTGAAAATACTAACATTTTCTCTGGATATTGCAAATATGTTCTATTAGAATGAACAAAATGACACAATTCTTGAGATTTTCTACTTATGCTTGAAATTGACAATCACGAACTCTTAGATACCAGCAAAAAAGATAGCTCCGGTGAAAATTCATCGATGCTCAAAGGAGTAGTCATATTAGAGGCTCTAGCAGCTCTAAAGCAGCCCGCAAGCTTAGTACAACTGATGCAAATTACTGGAATGCCAAAAGCATCTCTACATCGCACCCTAGCCATTTTTGAAGAAGCAGGGCTTGTAGCAAGAGAGCCTGGTGGTCGAACTTATGCTCCGGGCAATCGTCTGTCTAGTCTGGCCATCGCCACTTTGACACACGATACCGTCTCTGCCATTCGACACAGCATCTTAAGAAAATTGGTTGCTGATCTAGGCGAGACTTGTAATTTGGCGGTACTGAAACGTGGAGAACTGTTTTATTTAGATCGCGTTGAGGCTAATTGGGCATTACGCTTGCATCTTCCCCCTGGCACCATTCTCCCTCCCCATTGCAGCGCTAGTGGCAAGTTATTGCTGGCATTTAAGACTCCCGAGGAACGTGCCAAGCTTTTAGAAAATTTACCGCTTGAGAAATTTACTCATAGAACAATTACTGATCGCGATCTGCTCGAGTCTGAGCTTGAGCGCATCGTCATTACTGGATATGCCATTGATAATGAAGAATATGTGCTTGGCGTTTCATGCGTTGCAGTACCTGTAAGAGATGCAGTAGGTGAGGTGGTGGCAGCCATTGCTGTCCATGCGGCGACCGCAAGACTTCCGCTAAATCAAGCCATGGAGCATATTCCAATGCTGAAAGAAGCTTCTAACCGCATCTCTCAAACTTTATCCTAATTCCATCTAATAACGGTAACCACTAAGACATACCTCATGGACCAATATCCCTTATTAGAAAAAATGATTGGAGAGGCTAAAAGCGATCTTCCTTTAGGCCTTGTTTATCCACTCAGCGCACCCGCTCTTGAAACCGTCTTTGAGTTAGTTAAAAGAGAGTTATGCACTCCAATCTTGATTGGACCTAAAGACCTCATTTTGGAATTAGCCACCAAGGAAAAACTCTCTTTGGATGGCATTGAAATAATCAATACCTCTAATGACCCCATACTTGCCGCTAAGAAAGCAGTAGCAATGGTCAAAGAAGGCAAGCTGGCAGTGTTGATGAAGGGGTCCTTACACACCGAAGATCTGATGGGTCCTATAGTGCAGCGCGATGGCTTAAGAACCGATCGCAGAACGAGTCATTTATTTTTATTTGAACTAGAGCATTACCCTAAATTACTTGGGATCAGTGATTGTGTAGTCAATATTGCGCCTAGTGCATCTCAAAAAATACAAATTCTTAAAAGTAGTCTTGAAGCCCTTAACAAGCTTGGGATAGCAAATGCAAAGGTAGCCATCATTGCCGCTACAGAGGTAGTGAACCCTGCCATGCAGGCCACTACCGATGCGAAAGAGATTGTAGATAGCCATGCTGCAAATCCAATTCATCCCTCAACAATGATCGAGGGGCCCTTTGGATTCGATAATGCTATTTCCATCCATTCCGCTAAAACAAAAGGGATTGATTCAAAGGTTGCTGGTGATCCTGATTTACTATTAGTTCCTGATTTACAAGTAGGAAATATTCTTTACAAGTCCCTAGTCTATATGGCTGGGGCGGAGTGCGCTGGAACTATTCTAGGAGCTCAAGTTCCGATCATTCTCACATCTAGATCTGATTCTGTATTTTCAAGAGTCGCATCTACTGCGATGGCTATTTTGCTTGCTAAACAACCTCAATAAATAATGAAGACTATGTTTAAACTATTTTCAAAAGATCCCGTGCATGATCCCATTAAGCAACAAGGGTCTACGACAGAAATTAAGAAAACGACATGCTACATGTGTGCATGTCGATGCGGCATCCGTGCACATCTTCGCGACGGCGAACTTGTTTACATAGATGGCAATCCAGAGCACCCCATAAACCAAGGCGTCATATGCGCCAAGGGTGCCTCGGGCATCATGAAACAAAAATCGCCTGCTCGCATTACTCAACCCCTATTAAGAAAAGCAGGTAGTAATCGCGGTGATGGAGAATTTGAAGCCATTAGCTGGGATAGAGCTTTTGAAATTCTGACTAGGCGTCTAAGTCATATTCGTGCTACAGACCCTAAAAAGTTTGCACTCTTTACTGGTCGAGATCAAATGCAGGCCTTAACTGGTTTATTTGCTCGGCAATTTGGCACTCCTAATTATGCTGCTCATGGCGGATTTTGCTCAGTCAATATGGCTGCAGGAATGATCTACACCATTGGTGGAAGTTTTTGGGAATTTGGTGGGCCAGATTTAGAGCGAGCAAAACTATTTGTCATGATTGGTACCGCTGAGGATCATCACAGTAATCCGATGAAGATTGCCTTATCCAAATTTAAAAGAGCGGGTGGTCGCTTTATCTCGATTAACCCAGTGAGAACAGGTTACTCGGCGATTGCGGATGAATGGATCCCGATTAAGCCTGGTACTGATGGGGCCCTATTTATGGCACTCATGCACGAGCTAATTCGTCTTGAGAAATACGATGCTCCTTTCTTAAAACGCTTTAGTAATTCATCTCAATTGGTTTGCATGGATTCTGGCGCAGAAGAAGGCTTATTTTTATACGATCCAGATTCAGATCCTATCAACCTAGATTTACCGCATAACAAATACATTTGGGACGAAAAAACTCACAGTGCGCAGCCCTGTTTTAAGCAGGGGACATCTCCCGTATTGCTGGGTGAATATACGATGGGGCCTGGTCCACATCAGGGCAAGAAAGTGGTTCCTGCTTTTGAATTACTCAAGCGCCAAGTCAGTGAAACCACCCCTGAATGGGCGGCAGCAATTACCAGTATCTCCGCAGAAAGAATTCGTAAACTTGCGCTAGAAATTGCAGATACTGCATTCGGTCAAGAATTTGAGCTTCCCATCGCCTGGACAGATTCTTGGGGAGAAAAACATGACTCTGTAACTGGCAGGCCAGTTGCTTTTCATGCAATGCGTGGACTCTCCGCTCACTCGAATGGCTTTCAAACCACTCGTGGCTTGGCTGTATTAATGTCCTTATTAGGAACGATTGATCGCCCAGGAGGCTTTAGACATAAAGCACCTTACCCAAGGCAGGTACCGCCAAATGCGAAGCCCCCATCATCAGAAAATGATATTAAGCCTAATACACCTTTGGCCAAACCTCCCTTAGGCTGGCCAACGCAACCAGAAGATTTAGCACTAGATTCACAAGGTAAGCCATTGCGTATTGATAAAGCCTATTCCTGGGAGCATCCTTTAGCTGCCCATGGTTTGATGCACAACGTCATTACGAATGCAGTGAAAGGTGACCCCTACTCTATTGATACTCTCATGATTTTCATGGCCAATATGTCATGGAACTCCACTATGAACACAATGGAAGTACGTGAACATTTGAATGCTAAAAACGCTGATGGCGAATTTAAGATTCCATTCTTAGTGGTATGCGATGCTTTCCAATCTGAAATGGTAGATTTTGCTGACCTAGTGTTGCCCGATACCACTTATCTTGAGCGTCACGATGTCATGAGCATGCTCGATCGCCCTATTTCTGAATTTGATGGCCCTGTCGACTCTGTCCGCATTCCGGTGCTCGAACCTTTAGGTGAATGCAAGCCATTTCAAGAAGTGCTGATTGAACTTGCCTCACGCTTGAAGTTCCCAGCCTTTACGACACCAGAAGGTGAACGTAAATTCAAAGACTACCCTGACTTTATTACCCGCTTTCAGACTGCGCCTGACTCAGGCATCGGCTTTCTCAGTGGCTGGCGCGGTAAGGATGGTGAGAAGCCGCTCAAAGGCGAGCCCAATCCAAATCAGTGGCAAAAATATGAAGAAAATAACTGTGTTCATCAGTTCCATATGCCTCCTGAACATCAATATATGCGTAATTGGAATAAGGGATATTTAGATTTTTCCAAAGAAAATGCGCTAAGACAGAAGAATGATCCGATCATGATCGCCATCTACTCAGACATATTGCAAAAATTTAGATTGGCGGCGACCGGCAAGCGTCCTGGAGCTCAACCACCTGCGCACCTCAAAGATCGCATCTATAAATATTTCGATCCCTTGCCATTTTGGTATCCACCATTAGAAGATGAGGCTACTGACCTCACTAAATTTACATTGAATGCGATTACTCAGCGTCCTATGGCCATGTATCACTCATGGGATTCTCAAAATGCTTGGTTAAGACAAATTCATAGTCATAACTACCTATACGTCAATACGGCAACAGCGCTCAAGCATGGCATTGCTGATGGCGCTTGGATGTGGATTGAGTCTCAATGGGGCAAAGTCAAGTGTATGGCCCGTCATTCAGAAGCGGTTGATCCGGGAACAGTATGGACTTGGAACGCAATTGGCAAAGCGGAATCTGCGTGGAGTCTTTCTGATAATGCGGATGAGTCTAAGAAAGGTTTCTTATTGAATCATTTGATTGCTGAAGAGCTGTCATTGGGTGGTTTCACTGTAAGTAACTCAGATCCGATTACTGGGCAGGCAGGTTGGTATGACGTTCGAGTGAGATTAGCTCCAGCTGCAGTTGATGAGCCCCAGGAAACATGGCCTCAAGTAAAAGCATATGAAGTACCTGGAATGTCCCTCAAAAAGGAGGCGGGAAAATGAGTACCAATAAACAACTCGCCTTAGTCATTGATTTGAATGTTTGCGTTGGCTGTCACGCCTGCGTCACATCTTGTAAGGAATGGAATACCTCAGGCTCTGCTGGGCCACTAACAGACCTGAATGCCTATGGTGCTAACCCAAGTGGAACTTTCTTTAACCGCGTACAAACGTATGAAGCCGGATCATTCCCGAATACTCAAACAGTCCATTTTCCAAAATCATGTCTGCACTGCGAAGAACCCCCGTGTGTGCCAGTCTGCCCAACGGGAGCAAGCTATAAGCGCAAGGAAGATGGCATCGTATTAGTGGATTACGATAAATGTATTGGCTGCAGCTATTGCTCTTGGGCATGCCCTTATGGTGCACGTGAGTTAGATCAAGAGCGTCAAGTGATGACCAAGTGCACCTTATGCGTAGATCGTATTTATAGTGAAACCTTGCCTGAATCGGAACGCAAGCCCGCATGTGTTCTCGCATGCCCAACAAGTGCCCGAATTTTTGGTGATGTTCACGATCCAGAGTCTGCTGCTAGCAAGGCAATTAAGGAACGTGGTGGTTACGCCCTCATGCCTGAGTGGGAAACCCAACCAGCCAACCACTACTTACCGCGCTCGATCATAGAAACTATTGACGCAGCAAGGAATGACAAATAATGCGTCCCCAATTTTCAATTATCTTTTTTACGACGCTTGTAGGAATGGCGCAGGGCTTGTTATTTTTCGTGGCGCTATTAAATATAGAAGAACCGTTCTTGTCGACACCATTCCTATCAATGCTAGCATTGCCAGTCAGTTTCATCATACTGATCCTCAGTTTAGTCGCATCGTTTTTTCATTTAGGTCGTCCTGAGCGAGCTTGGCGTGCTGCCATGATGTGGCGTACTTCATGGTTATCACGAGAAGTCATCGCTTTACCAACTGTCATGGCACTCACTGTAATCACCTTTTTCTTTGTTAATTCTGGAATGGTGCCAATATGGGTATGGGCAGCATTACTGATCAGCAATCTTGCTCTATGGATCTGCACTGCAAAAATTTACCAATGTATTCAGTTTATTCAAGAATGGTCACACCCCTCTACTCTAAGCAACTTCATCCTACTGGGCTTGACTTCGGGTGGCTTACTGCTGGAACTTCTATTAATTATTTGGAATGGGTCAAGCGTTCCTTTAGGTATGAGCCTTATCTCAGGCACCAACTTTATATTGTTATTTCTTGCTCTTAACCTCAAACTATGGATCTGGCGTCGCAATCAAAAGTTAAAACCAAAATCCGATTTAGCTTCTGCAACAGGCATTAAAGGCAGCAATATTCGTCAAACTTCTATGGGCTTTATGGGTGGCAGCTTTAATACTCGTGAATTTTTTCATCATCAAACCGATCGGGTGATCAGCAATATTCGAAAAATTATTTTATTGATGACCTATGTAGGTCCAATGATCTTGCTGGCTTTTTCTATGAATTCCCCTAACATTGCACAAATAGCGATTGCCTTATTAATGCATTACATAGGTCTATTAGCTGAAAGATGGATGTTTTTCGCTGAAGCAAATCACCCTCAAAACTTGTACTATCAGAGAGTGTCATAAAGACCCCCTTTTCCATGAATGAATTTGCTGAAAAACTCATTCATGGCAGAGTGCATGTCTCACCTAAGAGACTAGGCAATCCTGGTCCTAATGCATCACAAAAGAATCAGATTCTATTAGCAGCAAATGCTGCCCCAGACCACGGCAGAATGATGCCCTGGCGCTTTATTGAGATTGGGCAAAGTAGTCGTGATGCTCTAGGTGAAGTCTTTCATCAATGTCTTCTTGATCGAGACCAAAATGCCACACCCATTCAACTGCAGGAGGCCAGAGAAAAGGCCTTACGCGGCCCCCTACTCTTATTAGCCATCGTCAATTATGAAGATGCCACTAATGAAATTAGCAAAGAAGAGAAACTCGTATCCTTGGGGTGTGCAATCCAAAATATTTTACTGAGCGCTTACGCTCTGGGCTTTGGCTCTGGACTATCTAGCGGCAAAGCTTTACAAAGCCCCAGATTAAGAAATCTTTTTAATCTTGCTGACCACGAAGATCCAATTTGTTTTATCACGATTGGTACAGTCACTCAAAATAAACTGGGCCGGATAAGACCTAGCGTATCAGACTATCATTCTATTTTTTAGTGATAAAAAAAGCCCGACAATGTCGAGCCTTTTTGATTTCTAATGACGATTAGACGTAGTCTTTGTACTTATCTAAAAAGCGTACTGGCTTAGAAAGTGCATCGCGACGGAAGGGGTCGCCCAGTTCGCGAGTACACATAATCTCGACAACGCAGGTTTTACCTTCTTTCATTTGCATCTCCACTGCCTTCTTGAGGGCTGGGCCAACTTGATCAAGCTCATCAACCACGATTCCCTCTGCACCCATCGATTTAGCCATGCCTGCAAAACTGGGGCTATCCAATTCACCAGCAACAAAACGGCGGTTATAGAAGTCCACTTGGTTCTTCTTCTCAGCACCCCATTGACGATTATGGAACACCACTGCCGTTACAGGAATGTCATGACGAACTGCAGTCAGAATCTCAACCATACTCATAGCCCAGGCACCATCACCAGCGTAAGCAATCGCAGGACGCTCTGGAGCAGCAGCTTTAGCACCAATAATGGTGGGCAAAGCGTAGCCGCAGTTACCAAAGCTCATTGGGGCAAGGAAACTTCTTGGGCGATCGAAACGCAGGTAGCTATTTGCAACAGAATTAATATTACCAATATCTGTAGAGACCATCACGTCGGCCGGCATTGCTTTTTCTAGCTCACGCAGGACCTGACGAGGATGTAAATAATGACCGCCAGTTGGAGTCTTTTCTTTTTTCTGCTCTTCAATCATGTCAAGACTGAATGGGTCACGCTCATGAGTCCACTCGTCTAACTCTTTTTCCCATGCTGCTTTTTCAGTAGCGATGGTTTTTGCGCGCTCTGCCTTTGTAGCATCACAAACCAAGGACTTACCAGCTAAACGCTTAGTCAAAGCAATTGCGGCTTCTTTTGCATCACCACAAATACCTACTGAAATTTTCTTCACCAAGCCCAACATCTTATTATCAGCATCGATCTGAATAATCTTGGCATTCTTAGGCCAATAATCCATACCGTGCTGTGGCAAGGTGCCAAATGGGCCAAGGCGTGAGCCTAATGCCACGACCACATCAGCCTGAGAAATCAGCTTCATTGCAGCCTTTGATCCTTGATAGCCCAACGGACCACACCATAGAGGATGGCTTGCAGGGAAGGAGTCATTGTGGAGATAGCTATTGACTACTGGGGCACCCAAGCGCTCCGCAAAAGCCTGACATTCTTTCATGCCATCAGCCATCACTACTCCACCACCAGAAATAATGACAGGGAATTTTGCATTTGCCAATAACTCTGCCGCTTCATCCAAACTCTTCTCGCCACCAGGCCCACGATCAAGACGATGGGGCTGTGGAATTTCAACTTCAATCTCACCATAAAAATAATCGCGAGGAATATTCAATTGGGTAGGACCCATTTCAGACATGGCGCGATCAAAACAGCGGCCAGTGTATTCAGCCATCCGCTTTGGATTATTGACGTGGCCTTGATATTTAGTGAACTCTGCAAACATAGGCAATTGGTTTGCTTCCTGAAATCCGCCTAAGCCCATACCCATTGTTCCGGTCTCTGGAGTGATCATCACTACCGGACTATGCGCCCAATAGGCAGCTGCAATCGCTGTGACACAATTACTAACGCCTGGGCCATTTTGACCAATCACCACACCATGACGCCCGCTGACTCGCGCGTAGCCATCAGCCATATGTGCTGCTCCCTGCTCATGCACAACGGGTATTAAACGAATACCAGCAGGAGCAAAGATGTCCATTGCATCCATAAAGGCAGAGCCCATGATTCCAAAAATATCCGTCACCTTATTCGCGGCCATTGTTTCGACAAAAGCCTCTGAGGGGGTCATTTTTTGGGGGCCAGCAGGTAAATTAGCGCCAGTCTTAGACATTCAGCTCTCCTAGATATTCAATTAAACGGAACATTTTGTTCTACAATGCATATATTAATCGTGTATTTTCACTTATGTCAAGTATATAAACCCGAATATGGAATATATTTGACAACGCATTAAGACTCTTAAAGGACGCCTCATGGCTTCAAGCCCCCTATCCATCGATTTATTGAACTTTCAACCAGATCAGATGGTTTCGCTTCATTCCACCTTCCCAGAGTGCAAGGGCTTTGCTGATTTCCAAATCCCCGCATTTAGCCAAAAATCTGATTTAGTACCCCCAGTTGACCCAAGTTATCAACTCAATCCACAAGCCAGTGTGGCTATCCTGGCTGGTTTTGCTTATAACCGCAGAGTTCTAATTCAAGGTTTACATGGCACTGGTAAATCAACTCACTTAGAACAAATTGCGGCCCGCTTAAATTGGCCCTGCTTACGCATCAATCTTGATGGGCA
>JABMMT010000035.1 GCA_013205155.1 Betaproteobacteria bacterium
AGTATTCGTAACTATCAACGCAAAACGACTCAATGGACTATTGGTAAGAATTTTGATCAGACTGGCGGCTTTGGTCCGTTCTTAGTGACACCGGATGAAGTTCCTTTAGGCGCTCATGGCCTGCAAATTCAATCGCGCCTGAATGGGACGATTATGCAAAACGCCAATACTAAAGATTTTTTATGGGGTGTTGCAGAAACTATTGTGTTGATTACAGAGTGTATGACTTTAGAGCCTGGAGATGTTGTCATTACTGGAACTCCAGCAGGCGTTGGGTATGCCAGAACACCACCTGTCTTTATGAAACCTGGAGATGTATGTGAAATTGAAGTTGAAGGCGTTGGGATCTTAAGAAATACTATTCAAGATGAGTAAAAAGCAAGTATTCATTACCATTACAGTTGGTGATTAAGCATTTCCTTTAGGCCGTATTACTCTTGAAGGGTTCTCTTCATAGGGTGGTGAGTAAATTACTAAGAGCTTTACTGGCTCATCACTAATGACTGTGAAAACATGCATTGCATCGGCTGGAAAAAAACAGGCGTCACCAGGACCGATTTCACAAACCTCACCATTGACTTCAGCACGAGCACGACCTTCTAGTATGTAGCAGACTTGTTCTATACCAGGATGTGCATGAGGAAGAGCGCCTTTACCCTTTTCAATCGTGCCGTGTAACACTTCTAGCTGCTTTGCGCCGACTGTTTCAGTGCCAATAATTCTGCGGTTCACTGTAGCTAAATGATTGGCTGGATGGTAGCCCTCTACCTCGCCAGCCTTGACAAAGTAACGTGATTTAGTAGCACTCATTATTTTCTCTTCTTTGGTTCAATAGGATTTAGGAAGCCCCAAAACTTTCTCAGCAATAAAACAGAGAATGAGCTGAGGGCTGACAGGAGCTAAGCGAGGAATCCAGGATTCACGAAGATAGCGCTCTACGTGGTACTCCTTGGCATAACCCATGCCGCCATGAGTCATGATGGCATTTTCACAAGCATGAAAGCAGGCTTCACCAGCAAGGTATTTAGCGGCATTCGCTTCAGCGGCACAGGAATTATTGTTGTCATACAGGCTAGCGGCCTTGAAGACCATCAGGTTCGCAGCTTCTAGTTCCATCCAGGATTTTGCAAGTGGGTGTTGAATTCCTTGATTTTGACCAATCGGACGATCAAATACGATGCGCTCTTTAGCATAAAGCGCAGCTCTAGCAAGTGCTACTTGTCCTAAACCAATAGCTTCTGCGGCAATTAAAATTCTTTCGGGGTTGAGGCCATGCAGGATGTAGGAAAAGCCTTTACCCTCTTCGCCGATGAGATCTTGTGCTGGAACCTTGAGTTGATCAATAAAAACCTCGTTGGAATCAACGCACTTACGACCCATTTTTTCAATTTCTTTTACATCAATACAAGAGCGATCTAAGTCGGTATAGAACAATGACAAACCTTCAGTCCCTTTGGAATCCTCGATAGAGGTAGTGCGCGCTAGAAGCAAGATCTTATTAGCTACTTGTGCGGTTGAAATCCAAATCTTTTGCCCGCTGACTAAATAGTGATCACCCTTTTTTTCAGCCTTAGTAGTGAGCTTAAGGGTATTTAAGCCTGCGTTAGGTTCTGTGACGCCAAAGCAAGCACGATCTTTACCTGCAATTAAAGGAGGTAGCCAGCGCTTTTTTTGTTCATCGGACCCAAAGACAACCACTGGGTGCAAACCAAAAATATTCATGTGAACTGCAGAGGCACCCGATAAGCCAGCCCCACTGCCAGAAATCGTGCGCATCATAATCGTGGCTTCAGTGATCCCAAGACCTGCTCCACCATATTCAGTAGGCATCGCAATACCAAGCCACCCTGCATCCGCTAGGGCTTTATGAAAATCAAAAGGGAAGTCACCAGACTGATCTTTTTTAAGCCAGTAATCTGCATCAAATGGTTTACAAAGTTTTTCAATAGCATCTTGGATCTGTAACTGCTCTGGTGTGAATTGGAAATTCATTTTTTACTTCCTGAGCGTATCAGTGCCTCGATAGCATCTTCTGCATAGCCTAGGCCTCTTAATATTTCAGCTGTATGTTGTCCTAGGCTTGGTGCGGGACTGAGATCTTCTTTTGCCGGAGTCTCAGACCAAGAAACGGGACTTTTCAGCACTCGAATTTGTCCTTCAGTAGGATGATTTTCGGTATAGATGAAGGATTTACTTTTGAGATGTTCATCTTGAATGAGGTCATCGATCGAATTCATGGTTTGGTTGGGTAAATCAAATTGATCTAGGAGCTGACGCCATTGGGCAGTCGTTTTGGTCCCCATAATCGCTTCAACTTCTTGATAAACTTGATCGATATTATTTGCGCGATTGACATGAGTGCAAAAAATTTCTTCCTGTAGGCGCTCTGGTTGACCAATTGCCTCAAAGAAACTTTTCCAATGCTTGTCGTTATAAATCAGAATAGAGATGTATCCATCCTCAGTAGCATAAGGCTTGCGATAGGGAGATAAGAGGCGAGCATATCCAGATTTACCAATTGGCGGAATAAAGGACTCGCCACCCAAGTGATCCCCCAAAATAAACTGGGCGATGGATTCAAACATGGGAACCACAATGTGCTGGCCCTTACCTGTCTTCTCCCTGGCATAGAGGGCTGATGTGACTGCGTAAACAGAGTGCAGCCCTGTGACTCTATCGCCTAAAGTAGTCGGTGCATAACGCGGTTCATGAATTCCGTATTGCTGCATTAGCCAGGGCACACCAGCAGCGCCTTGTATTAAATCATCGTAGGCGGGTTTATCAGCATAAGGACCATCTAGACCAAACCCAGAACAAGAAACGTAAATAAGCTTGTCATTTACTTTTTTTAAATCCTCATAACCAAGACCAAGTCGATCAAGCGCCTGGGGACGGATATTAGAAATAAATACATCCACTGTTTTTGCAATATCAATCGCTGCCTGTTTAGAAGCAGGATCTTTGAGGTCGAGCACCACACTTTTTTTACCACGATTGGCTTGTAAAAAAATATGCCCCATTTTTGGATTTCTCATGGGACCGACATCCCGCATATTATCTCCATCAGGAGTTTCAATCTTGATGATTTCAGCACCCATCGATGCCAAAATTTGGGTTGCAAAGGGCCCCAGAATCACTGCAGTTAAATCTAATATACGAACGCCAGCTAATGGGCCCATCACATTCCTTAATTTCTGATTAATTGAGTTCGGACTTAATACCAGACTGAGTAATGAGTTTGCCCCAGTAAGCCATTTGTTCGCTAACGTATTGTGCAAACTCCTGAGGATTTTTGGATGGTAAAACTAAAAATCCGAGCTGTGCTAATTTAGATTGGACCTCAGGATCTTTTATCGCCTCCTGAATAGCCGCATTGACTTTATCAACGATTGGTTTTGGTAGATTGGCTGGACCAAAAATACCATTCCATGACACGAGGTCAAAGCCCTGAACTGTTTTGGCAATAGGGGGTATGTTAGGTAATTGTGCAAAAGGCCTGTTGCCGGTTAACCCAATAGGGCGTACCTTACCTGCCTTAATCATCGCCATGCCTGAACCAGTATCTACAACATAGACCTGAATTTGATTACCAATTAAATCGGTCAGCGCTTGGGGGCTCGACTTATAGGGTATCTGCGTCATACTGATTTTTGTCAGATACATAATTGTTTCAGTGGTAACCAGTGAGGTGCTATTCGGGGTACCGTAGGATAATTTTCCGGGGTTTGCTTTGGCGTAATCAATCAGTTCTTGAACGCTCTTCACTGGCAAATCATTATTTACGGTCAGCACGAAAGGCAATTCACCAACCCGTGTAATTGGTGTGAAATCTTTAATCGGATCGTACTTCAGATTTTGGAATAACCAAGGATTTGCTGAATGTGAGGTATTGGTAGTCATCAGCAAGGTGTAACCATCGGGTTTAGCAGATGCAACGAATTGGGCTCCGATTTGCGCGCTGGCGCCAGGTTTGTTATCCACAATGACTGGCTGCCCTAAGATACTTCCCATCTTAGTAGCCATGATCCTCGCTATTGCGTCAGTACCACTTCCCGGTGCGAACGGTACCACCAAGGTGATGTTTGAGCTCGGGTAACTTTGTGCGGCAACCTGTAGCGAAATGGCGCTTAACCCAATTGTCAGTAGTTTAAGAAATTGATTCATGTTGATCTCCCGTTCATTTTTGCGGCTATTGCTTTACCAACGCGGGATGCATTCGTTTTGCCTGTAGCCCTTGCAATATATTCACCAATTTTGACAGTAGCATCAAAGTCTATTCCAGTTTCGATGCCTAAGCCTTTAAGCATATACAAAACATCTTCGGTAGCGACATTACCAGTTGCTCCTTTTGCATAAGGGCAACCCCCTAGACCTGCGATAGAGGAATGAAAAATACTGACACCTGCTTGCATTGCAGCATAGATATTAGTAAGGGCTTGCCCGTAAGTATCGTGAAAGTGCCCTGAAAATTGCTGTTTGGGTGCAAAGGTGAAGAGACCCTCAAATAAAGCCGCTATTTGCCCCGGGGTTCCTACTCCAATCGTGTCTGCAATATCAATTTCATCGCAACCCAATGCCATCATTCTTTTGACAACTTCCGCAACTTGGGCAGGTTCTACGAATCCCTCGTAGGGGCAGCCAAACGAGCAAGAAATGCTGCCACGAATACGAATGCCATCTTGTTTGGCTGCTTTTGCTACCGGTGCAAATCGCTCAATAGATTCAGTAATGCTGCAATTGATATTTTTTTGAGCAAAAGCTTCAGATGCCGCAGAGAAAATAACGATCTCATCTACCTTGGCCGCTAAGGCAGATTCATAACCTTTCATATTCGGGGTGAGGGCTGAATAAATCGTACCAGGCTTTCTGGTGATGGCAGCCATCACTTCATCGCTACCAGCCATTTGCGGAATCCATTTAGGGGAAACAAAAGATGCTGCCTCAATATTCGGAAATCCGGCACTTGAAAGTTGATTAATCAGATCTACTTTGACATCAATGGGAACAAATTCTTTTTCGTTTTGCAGGCCATCACGCGGACCCACTTCAACGATCTTGACCTGCTTAGGAAGGTTGGAAGATGGGCTCATTTACTTTTTTCGAGAAAGGCTTTCATGCGCAGTTGGGCTTCATCACTAGTGCGGATAGTCGCAATACGCTCTACAGTTTCCTCTAGCAACGCCGGAGTGATTGCTTGCTGCGAAATATCGCGTACCATTTTTTTACAGGCCATTACTGCCAGTGGACCATTACTAATAATGGCTTGGCAAACTTCATCCACTTTAGTATCAAGGGCATCAGGCTCGACTAATTCATGTACGAATCCCATTTCCTTTGCTTGGGCAGCAGTAAATATTTCAGCAGTTACAAAATATCGACGTGCGGCTTGTTCACCAAGCGCTCTCATAACGTAGGGTGCAATAGTTGCTGGTAGCAAACCTAATTTTGCTTCAGAGATGCAGAAGCGAGCTTGCGTAGAGGCAATCAAGATATCGCATACTGAAGCTAGCCCAACTCCACCCGCATAGGCATCACCCTGTACTTTGGCGATGACGGGTTTTGGACAGGCGTAGATTGTATTGAGCATCAATGCCATTTTGCGAGAGTCAGCTAGATTCTCTTCTTTGGTGAAGTTAGCCATACTCTTCATCCAATTGAGATCAGCTCCCGCACAAAAAGTCTTGCCATTAGCCTGAAGTACAATAACGCGGCAGCAGTCATCAGAGCCTAGTGTAGTAAAGATCTCTTGTAGTTCGCTAATTAAGCCTTCGTTAAAGGCATTGCGTACTTCTGGTCGATTAAGAGTGACGTGAGTAATACCTTCACCTTGAACAGTAAGGTATTGATATGAGGATGCGTTATAGGTAGCCAAAGACAGTCTCCAATTACTTCAATTTTCTTTAATTTACTGGAATCTGGAGCATAAGGTGAGATTAAGGCAATTAAAGCTTATGGCTTATGGCATTTCACTAGCAAACTAAGTCCATTGCGCTAAGGACACTTTAAACAAGGTTCTAAGCCAAGATTAGATTTCTTCTATTGTCATCCGCCAGAATTGGGTAATATGAATTACCTTTATCTGCAAAAGATTACTAAGACCCTTTTTGTGAAAACTTATGTTACTTAGCGAAAACCTGCGTTTACAAATATTTTCATCAGATTTATTGTTCTTGATTTTGCTAGTTCTGATGCTTTTAATGATAGAAGTCGGCTGGCGAGTGGGCTTTAATCTTGCGTCGAAATACAGCATGCAAAAAGTAGATGCAAGTGAAACATTTATGGCTGCTATCTTTGGGCTCTTGGCGCTCCTAATTGCATTGACATTTTCTGGAGCATCTGATCGTTTCGATCACCGCCGTGAACTAATTGTTTTAGAGGTCAGCGCAATAGGAACTGCTTACCAATCTATTGATCTATTGAGCCATAAAGATCAGCCGCAGGTTAGAGAGCTATTCAAACAATATCTTGATAGTCGTATCAATCTATATCAGGATAATGAAACTTTATCTGAATTGCATCTAGAGAAAAAAGTTGCGGCACATAATGCAATTGGAAATCAGCTTTGGAAAGCTGTGGTCCGCGCAGTGGAAGACACTGTTTACCCACAAAAATTAGTTGCTGCCCAAATCCTTCCGGAGGTATCTGACATGTTCACCGCCTCCGAAAATCAAAGACTTGCGAGTAAATTTCATCCACCTCAGATTATTCAGCGTGCACTCATAGGCCTAGCTTTTATTGGATCTCTTATTGCTGGGTACAACATGGGAGTTGAAAAAAAACGCGATTGGCTGGTGGTCATTGTTTATTCGATTCTGATGTCGGGGGCTATTTTTATTATTTTCAGTCTTGAATATCCCAGGATTGGCAAAGTGAGCTTAGGCGACTTTGACGCGGAATTAATGGTCCTCAGAAAATCCTTTTAGATTGATATAAATCGGATCTCTCTACTGGTATTCCTCTATGGAAAGCTCTCAAAACGAGAGTAGATTGGTAGATATATTCACTAATGGGGAGGCTTTATGGCAAAGAGTCCATTTGATTTAAATGCCCTTGAGGGGCAGCAAAAGATGATCAAGGCGACAAAAGAACTTGGCGCAGTGGCTATCGAATCTGCACAATCAATTAATCAAATTAATCAACAAGCTGCCCAGGAGTTAGCTGCCCTGGTTCAGAAACGGGTCGCTGAATTAATCAAGACCCAAGACCCCAAGAGCGCCTTTGATTATGTTCATGCAGAAGTATTGCAGGATGCTGCTAAAGAAGTGACCCAATATCATCAGAAGCTTTTAAAAGTTCTCAATCAAGGCAATAAAGAACTTGCTGAGATTGCTGAATCCATGATTGAGGAGTCCAAGGCTGATCTCATTCACTTTGTGAACGATGCTACCAATAACGCCCCCAAGGATAGCCAAGCTTATGTTTCAGTATTTAAGACTTCATTTAATACTGCGCTACAAAATTTTGATTTAATTCGTGCGGGAATGGCTGATTCATTTTCTCAATTTGAAAAGAGCGTGGAGAATGTCAGTAAGGCGACTAATAGCCCAGTAGCAGGCAAAAAGACATCCTAATATTGTTGCTGGAATTGCACGGCAGTTTTGATAGTTTGAAAATGGATATTAACGGTTGATGCTATTTCTTTACCATAACCACCTGCCATCGAAATGGCTAAGGGTAGCTTTCTATCAAAAGCATATCTCAGTACGGCCTCATCTCGCAGTCGCATTCCCTCACTGCTAATATTTAATCGTCCAAGACGATCATCCTCATGGGGATCGGCCCCCGCTAAAAAAATAAGGCTATCCGGCTTGAAACGAGAATCTAGTTTATCTAGACAATGACTCAAAGTATTTAAATAGGTTTGATCATTACATTCATCTGGTAAGCCAAAATCTAAATTACTGACTTCCTTTTTAAAAGGGAAATTATTTTCACCATGAATCGACAGAGTGAAGATGGAAGAATCGTTTTGCAGAATAGCTGCTGTACCGTTACCTTGGTGAACATCTAAATCGATGATTGCAATTTTCAGTTTAGGATTAATTTCTTTCTGTAAGGCTCGTGCGGCAATGGCAGAATCATTGAAAACGCAGAAGCCAGACCCCTTGTCTCGATAGGCATGATGTGTGCCTCCTGCCAAATTGACCGCAACACCCTCAGTTAAGGATGTTTTGCATGCTGCTACTGTTGCCCCAGCTGATCTTCGTGAACGTTCCACCATCTTCTGACTCCACGGGAAACCAATCTCTCTTTGTTCGTGCGCGCTTAAATTACCCTTAATGATATTAATTAGATATTGCGGGTCATGTGCGTAAAGAATTTGAGTATCACTTGCAGCAGGCGCTTCAACCAGTTTGACGCCTTCTAAATGACCCACTAAGTTTCTGAGTTGAGAATACTTCTCCATGGGAAAGCGATGACCACTTGGTAGCGGCAAAATAAAATGGTCGGTATAAAACGCCTTCAACCTTAACTCGAGTATTGCTTCAGAAAATCTAATGAAACTAGCTCAAGAGCTTTGATGTTAGTGCTTTCAAGTTTGATCATTGGTGCACACTTGGCTTGAACGGCCTCAATCCAGCGATTGAGGCAAAGACACCATTGATCGCCTGCTACCAAACCAGGAAATTGATATTCTGGCCTAGGTGTAATCAGATCGTTGCCTTTGCTTAGGCTAAATTGTAAAAATTCCTTAGTGACTATCGCACACACCAAATGACTCCCAATATCTTCCTCGTTAGTCTTGCAGCATCCATCTCGAAAAAATCCGGTAAGTGGTTCAAAGGAACAGGGAACCAAGGGTTGACCAAGCACATTTAGCGCCATATTTTTTTGCATAAAAGCCCTTTTATAAGTAATAAATATCAGTTTATTGAAATAAGTTTAAACTTGCTGAATAGTAAAGCCTTATACATCTATATTAGATCTGCTCCTAATACTCCATATGAAAAAATTCTTACTATCTATTTGTGCATTGCTTTGCTTGCATAGCTCGGTGAGCTTTGCGATGGATACGGCGCATATTAATTCAGCATTTGGCGCTACTAGACTTCAGGGCGCTGGAAAGCTAACTTGGTGGGGTTTTGATATTTATGATGCCACTCTCTATCGTGCTGGTAGTCTCAGTTCTCCAGAATTTGCCTTAAATCTACGCTACCAAAAATCGTTTACAGGAATATCTATCGCCAACAAAACTGCGGAAGAGATGAAAAAAATGGGTATTCCTGATGCTCAGGCTGTTCTTTGGGGTAAAGAGATGGCCGCATTCTTCCCTAATGTAGAGCCTGGGCAAAATTTGACAGCTATTTATACCCCCAAGCAAGGGACCTTATTTTTTTATGATGGCAAACAGATTGCTCAAGTCAAAGGCACTGAATTTTCAAAGGCATTTTTTGGAATTTGGTTCGATTCTAAAACTAGCGCACCCAAACTGCGTACTGAACTTCTTGGGCAACATTGTCCACCCCCACTCATTAGCGAAGGTTGTTAAGTTATGAAAACAAATATATATAAATTAGCAGCATTAATTTTTATAAGCTTCTTATTGAGCGCCTGCTCAGGGCCAAAAATTTCTGATTACGCTAAAGAGAAGCCCACCCTAGAATTAAGTGAGTATTTTTCAGGAACGATTGATGCCTATGGAATATTTACAGATCGTAGTGGCGCAGTTGTAAAAAGATTTACCGTCTTAATTGAGGCTAAATGGTCAATAGTTGACGGCAAAAAAGTGGGTGTACTCGACGAAAGCTTTGAGTATTCTGATGGCAGTAAACAAAAAAGAATTTGGAAATTAACTGAAGTTTCTCCTGGTAGATATATCGGTAAAGCCGATGATGTGATAGGGGATGCCCAGGGTGAGTCAGCTGGAAATGCCTTAAATTGGGCCTATACCTTGGCATTGCCGGTTGACGGCACTATTTATCATGTACAGTTTGACGACTGGATGTATCTTGTAACTCCTAAGGTCATGATTAATAAGGCCAAGATGAGTAAGTTTGGAATATATCTAGGCGAAGTGACGCTGAGTTTTTATAAGCGCTAAACAGAGGTCTGAAACGTATCTCAGACTTTGTACTACAGGAGCAGCTTTTAAAAACTGCAATCAGTATTTAATAAAAAATCATAAGGTGACATGTGACAACAGCTCGAGTCGTTAGTCTTTCTGAACTCGGTAGTGCCGAGGTAATTAAATTGATCGATCAAGAATTGCCTCCACCTGCAAAGGGTGAAGTACAAATTCGCCAAACTGCTATTGGGTTTAATTTTATTGATGTCTATCAGCGCTCTGGTGTCTATCCCTTAGATCTACCAACTGGCCTTGGTCATGAGGCCGTTGGGGTAGTAGAGGCCCTGGGTGAGACCGTTAGCAATTTTAAAATTGGCGATCGTGTCATGTATATCAATGCTGGCATTGGTGCGTATGCAAGCGCTCGTAATGTACCCGCTGACAAATTAGTCCCAGTTCCAGATCAGATCTCGGATGAAGTAGCAGCAGCAGTTTTTTTCAAAGCCATGACAGCGCAATATCTTGTGCAAAAAACGTATCAGGTTAAGGCGGGTGATATCGTCCTGGTACATGCTGCTGCAGGTGGTGTTGGTCAAATTTTGGCAGGCTGGGCAAAAGCCTTAGGTGCTTTTGTTGTGGGTACTGTTGGATCTCCCGCCAAATTTGCTGCGGCTAAAGAGGCCGGATGTGATGCTGTGATCGATTACTCAAAGCCGAATTGGGTTGAAGAATTTATCAAAGCAACTGGCGGCAAAAAGGCTAATGTAGTTTATGACTCCGTTGCTAAAGATACCTTCTTGGGATCTTTAGATTGCACTGCTCCGTTTGGAACCGTTGCCTTATTTGGTGGTGCATCAGGACCTGCGCCTGAGATTCAGCCAGAAATCCTCAATAAGAAAGGCTGCTTATTCTTGACAAGACCTTCAGTATTTCCTCATAACGCAACTCCAGCTCTATTGCAGGAGAATGCCCGTGCGGTATTTGATGCAATAGCAAAGGGATATGTCAAGGTTCAAATTGGCGCTAAGTTTTCCTTAGAGCAGGCAGCAGATGTGCATCGTGCTGCTGAAGGAAGAAAGGTATCCGGCGCAATCATCATGATTCCCTAAATGAATATGCTTTGATCTAAGCCCAGTTTACGGGGGCTTTTTTACTAGTAGGTTCATTCCAGATCTTAGACAGCGTCTAGAGTCGGTCGGTTTTGTAGTGCCAACCCCAGGTTAGGCAGCTTATGTCAGCTTTTTAAAGTCGGAGATTGAGCAATGGGTCTCTTTGATTAAAAAATCAGGGATCAAGCCTGAATAGTTGGTGTTTGATGCAGTTCAACGAGCTAGATCGAGGAAAAACGACTTTCGGTAGTTTTTTCTTGCTGAGCTCCCAAGGTTTATAATTCTCTAAACGATTGAATTAAAAGAGAATATTCTCAAAAAACCATTTTGCTTGGTTTGACAGCCCCTGTAGGGTCTTGGACAATGACAGGAGTGGTTTGATTCAAGCCTACAACCTTTCATGACAGCCACTATTCCTGCAACCTCCAGTAAGTCTGATCTTGTACTTCAAGCGCGAGCTCTGACCTGTGTGCGTGGCGAACGACAGTTGTTTACTGGGCTGGATTTGCAATTGAATTCAGGTGAGTGTTTGCATGTGCGTGGTGCAAATGGGGTGGGTAAAACCAGCTTATTGCGACTCTTAACAGGCTTATCTAAGCCTGAGTCAGGAGAAATTTTGTGGAAGCATCATTCTATTCAAGAAGATCCCAAGCAATATCACCGTGAACTTTTATTTTTGGGCCATCGCGATGCATTGAAAGAAGATCTGACTGCTTTAGAAAATTTAGAAATGTACGCATCCCTGGACGATATTTCTATTACACACCAGCAGGCCCTGTCTTCTTTAGGGCGCTTTGGCTTACGTGGGCGTGAAGATCTACCAGTTCAATATTTATCTGCTGGTCAAAAGCGTCGGGTACTGATGGCACGCATGGCAATACATCATGCCAAATTGTGGATTTTGGATGAGCCCTTTAACGCCCTTGATGTTGATGCTGTAAAAGCATTGCAAGATTTGATTGCAGAGCACCTTGAAATGGGTGGCTTAGTTGTTTTGACTAGTCATCAAGATATTCAGGTTCCTTATGTCAGGGTGTTAGAGCTGTGAACGCTTTTTTCGCCATCATTCATCGAGATTTACTCTTAGTCATGCGTCGCAAGAGTGAGGTTCTCACTGCACTCTTTTTCTTCGTGGTAGTCACTAGCCTTTTCCCTTTAGGAATTGGGGCTGATGGGGCTTTGCTGCGCAAGATTGCACCTGGCGTTCTTTGGGTGGCAGCTTTACTTTCGACTTTATTAGGTTTGCAGCGGATGTTTGCAGCAGACTATTTAGATGGCGCTTTGGAGCAGCTTATTTTGACCCCACAGTCTTTAGTGCTTTTAGTATCAGGAAAGATTGCGGCGCACTGGTTAGTCAGTGGTTTGCCCCTAGTGTTATTAGCCCCTATTATTGGTATTCAGTTTGATTTGGACGCTAGTTCCTTGTATGTATTAATGGCTAGCTTACTACTGGGGACCCCAGTGTTATCCTTGCTGGGCTCGATTGGCGCTGCCTTGACATTGGGAGTCCGGGGTGGAAGCGTGCTGATGAGCTTATTAATCCTGCCACTGTATGTACCCGTCCTTATTTTCGGGGCTGGGGCTGTTTATGCCAATAGTGTAGGCCTGGACATCACGGGTCATTTTTCACTGCTGGGCGCCTTATTGATTTTGGCTTTAGCATTTGTACCTTGGGTAAGCGCTGCTGCCCTAAAGATTGCGATTGAATGAGTAAGGTGAATAGTTTCTCTACCGCTGATAGTCGCTGGATAAATTGGTTTAAGTTGTCCAGCCCAAGCGCCTTTTATCCGGTGGCGGGCAAACTCATTCCTATTTTTTGGGCACTTACAGCTATCTCTGGAATTGCTGGTTTATGGGTGAGTTTTTTTGTAGCACCAATTGATGCAGTTCAAGGTCAAGGCTATCGCATTATCTTTGTGCATGTACCTGCATCATGGATGTCTATGTTGATTTATTTAATGATGGCAGCATGGGCTGGTCTTGGTTTGATATTCAATACCCGTCTCTCTGCCATGATGGCGCAAGCACTGGCACCGGTCGGCGCATGGATGGCTTTTCTATCTTTGTGGACAGGTGCATTTTGGGGTAAGCCAATGTGGGGCACTTGGTGGGTGTGGGATGCTCGTCTAACTTCAGAATTAATTTTGTTATTCCTCTATTTGGGATTTATTGCACTGCAAGCCTCGATTGATAACCCACGCAGAGCAGATAAAGCGGGAGCAATATTAGCTCTGGTTGGCGTAGTCAATGTCCCTATTATTTATTTCTCGGTAAAGTGGTGGAATACCTTACATCAGGGCGCATCTGTTTCATTAAATAAAGCACCAGCTATGGCGCAAACCATGGTTTGGGGTATGTTATTGATGACCTTATGTTTCTGGATGTATTCCATTGCGGTGAGCCTAATGCGAGTTCGAACTCTGATTCTTGAGCGTGAGGCCCATACTGACTGGGTGAGACAATTAAACGAGGTCAACCATTAATGTGGAATAGTCCTTCAGAATTTTTTGCCATGGGTGGTTATGCACTTTACGTATGGTGCAGTTTTGGCGCTTGTGCTCTAGTCTTATTCCTAGAGCTTATAGTGATACGCAGGCGTAATAATGCAGTGATTGGTAGATTGAAGCAGCAATTTATAGCAGAGCGTTTTGATAAAGAGAGTAGTTAGTGAAGCCTAGACATAAGCGTGCATTACTAATAGTTGCTGCTGTAGCGGTGATCGGTGTTGCTGCGCTCTTGATTCTGAATGCGCTCAATAGCAATATTGCTTTGTATGTCACGCCAAGCGATGTGGCTGCAGGAAAATCACCACAAGGACAGGCGTTCCGAATTGGTGGCATGGTCAAGGACGATTCAGTAAAACGTGACGGCTTGACGGTTCATTTTGTCATTACTGATTTAGTAAAAGATATTCCAGTTTCTTATACTGGAATTCTTCCAGATTTATTTAAAGAAGGTAAGGGCGCGGTCATTCAAGGCCGGCTGGATTCTAAGGGTCAATTTATTGCGAGCGAAGTTCTTGCTAAGCATGATGAAAATTATATGCCTCCAGAAGCCCAGCATGCATTAGAGCAAGCACAAAAAAATGGAGGTACTAAATGATTCCTGAGTTTGGACATTACGCGCTCATTCTGGCGCTCTGTATTGCGGTCATACAAGGGATACTGCCACTTGTGGGGGCACATCAAGGCCGTCGTGAGTGGTTGATACTGGCACGACCTGCAGCGCAAACAGTTTTCCTATTGTTATTGATTGCCTTCTTGTGCTTAACATGGAGTTTTTACATCAATGATTTCTCAGTGCTTTATGTAGCTGAGCATTCTAATTCTCTGCAACCGATGATGTATCGCTTAGGGGCAGTTTGGGGAGGCCATGAGGGCTCATTATTACTCTGGGTATTTTTATTAAGTACCTGGACTATTTTGGTTGCACAGCTTTCTAAGGCGCTCGATGAGTTTATGGTTTCTAGGGTCATTGGAGTTTTAGGTTTGGTCATTAGTGGTTTGCTTTTATTCGTCATTGCTACTTCCAATCCATTTACTAGATTATTGCCTGCTGCGCAGGATGGACGATCTTTAAATCCACTATTACAAGATCCAGGTTTAGTATTCCATCCGCCGATGCTATACATGGGGTATGTTGGTTTTTCTGTAGCATTTGCATTTGCTATTGCTTCGTTATTGTCTGGTCGTTTGGATGCAGCATGGGCACGCTGGTCAAGGCCATGGACAACTGCTGCATGGATCTTTCTAACTCTCGGTATCGCCTTAGGATCTTGGTGGGCTTATTACGAATTAGGTTGGGGAGGTTGGTGGTTTTGGGACCCCGTGGAAAATGCCTCATTTATTCCCTGGTTAGTTGGCACAGCGCTATTACATTCCTTGGCTGTTACTGAGAAGCGCGGTGGCTTTAAAAGCTGGACTATATTGCTTGCGATCACCGCTTTTTCTTTATCCCTCTTGGGGACTTTCTTAGTTCGCTCAGGAGTACTGACTTCAGTACATGCTTTTGCTACTGATCCAAAGCGCGGTATTTTTATTTTGATCTTTTTATCTTTGGTTGTTGGCTCATCATTAGCCCTTTATGCATGGCGTGCACCGAAGAGCACCATGGGCGGTAAATTTAGCTTAAGTTCACGTGAGACAATCATTCTGCTTGGCAATGTGTTTCTAGTAGTTTCAGCGGGCTCCATATTGCTGGGAACTTTATATCCTTTATTAATAGACGCACTTCATTTAGGCAAGATTTCTGTTGGGCCTCCATACTTCAATAGTGTCTTTGTGCCCATCACGGCTCCATTATTAGTATTGATGGGAATAGGACCGTGGGCTAACTGGAAAAATACCAATCTTTTGACTGTTCTAAAGCGCCTATGGCTCGCAGGATTAGTGGCGATTGTTGCTGGTATCGCCATTCCCTTGACGATGGGTGAGTTCACTTGGCTTGCCAGCCTTGGTTTCTTGTTAGCGTTTTGGGTGATTGCCTCTGGGTGTTTGCAGATTATTCGCCAAGCTAAGACGGGTAAGCCAACTCGCTCTTTTATTGGCATGCAATTTGCTCACTTAGGAATTGCCGTCTTTGTGATTGGCGTAACCATGGTAGGCGCCTATCAAGAAGAAAAGGATGTACGGATGTCGGCTGGTGAAACTGTCAGCGTTGGTGGCTATCAGATCCAGTTACAAACGGTAAAACCAGCTCCCGGACCAAACTACAATGCGATGCGCGGCACTTTCTTGCTCAGTAAAAATGGAGTGAGTGAGGCAACCCTTTACCCTGAAAAGCGTAGTTACTTTACTTCTACGATGCCTATGACCGAGGCTGCGATCGATATTGGTCTGACCCGCGATATTTATGTTTCATTAGGCGAAGATCTTGGCGATCGGTCTTGGGCGGTGCGCGTCTACTACAAGCCATTTGTGGATTGGATTTGGGGTGGTTGCTTGCTCATGGCTTTAGGCGGCGTCTTATCAATTTCAGATAAGCGCTATCGCATAAGATTAAGAAAGCAAACTTCATGAAGTCTAAGTTTCTGATTCCCTTAATGATTTTTGGGGTCTTGGTAGCCTTTCTCGCGCTTGGTTTGAATCGCAATCCACAAGAAGTGCCATCTCCTTTGATTAATAAAGCAGCGCCGGCATTTGAGATTGCGCAACTAGAGCAAACCAATAAGATGTTTTCACCAGAGAGCATGAAGGGGCAAGTATGGATTCTGAATGTTTGGGCCTCATGGTGTGCTGCCTGTCGTGAAGAGCATCCGGTGCTTGTAGAGTTGGCTAAGTCCCAAATTGCCCCGGTGATTGGTCTTGATTACAAAGATAAGCGTGATGATGCTTTGGCAATGCTCGCAAATCAAGGTAACCCATACCTTCTGTCAGCCTTTGATGCAAATGGACGCGTAGGAATCGATTATGGCGTGTATGGTGTGCCAGAAACTTATGTGATCGATCGAGCAGGGATTATTCGTTTTAAACACATTGGTCCCATTAGCACTGATGTATTAAATAAAAAGATTTATCCCTTGGTCAGTGAGTTAAAGAAATCGTGAAGTCCTTATTCTTTCTCTTTGTAACCATTCTTTGCTTTAGCCTATCTGTTGCCAAGGACGCCGCTCCACTTGCACAAGATCCTGTACTAGAGCAGCGTTTAATCAGCATTTCTGAGGAGATGCGTTGTTTGGTTTGCCAAAATGAATCCTTAGCAGGCTCGCGTTCAGATTTAGCGAATGATCTTCGTAGAGAAATTCGCACCCTCATACAAGAGGGTAAAAGCGATGATCAAATCAGAACCTTTATGGTTGAGCGCTATGGTGATTTTGTGCTCTATCGTCCACCAGTTAAGCCTATTACTTGGTTGCTGTGGATTGGACCCTTTGTCATTCTTGTTATAGGAATTGTCGTTTTATTGAGCTACCTACGTCGCAGGAATCTGAGCATACCTAGCACGGCACTCTCTAAAACAGATAATGAAAAGATTGATGCCTTACTTAATCAAGATAGAAAATATAGGCGCAATGACTAATTTTTTCGTACCTGCTTTTTTGTTATTGGTGCTTGTGCTCTTATTGTTATTGCGCCCCTTTTTATTTCCTGCAAAGGTACAGGCTACCTCTCGTCGTCAGATGAATGCAGCGATTTACCGTGAGGAGCTCGATAAACTAGAGGCCGAGCGTAATACTGGCTTGATCGCTGAGGCTGATTATGAAATTGCCCATGCTGAGATGCGTCAGCGACTCTTTCAGGATACGACTGAAGAGGATGATCTCGCTACTTTAGGATCAACTAAAAAAACAGCCATCGGAATCTGCGTTTTTATTGTGGTGATCTCATCTGGTTTATATTTTTCTTTTGGTGATGTGTATCGTGTTGCCCAGAAAAATTCTGAAACACCTATCAGTCAAGAGGGTGTTGAGAAAATGGTGACCGAGTTTGCCACCAAGATGGAAAAAGACCCTAGCAATCTTCAGGGGTGGGTAATGCTCGCACGCTCATACCGAATCTTAGGGCGTAATCAAGATGCAGTTAAAGCATATGAACGTGCAGGTAGCTTTGTCGAGTCTGATCCTCAGTTATTAGCCGACTATGCTGATACCCTTGCTGCAAATGCAAATGGTAATTTTGCAGGTAAACCTTTAAGTCTCATTAATCAGGCTCTGAAATTAGATCCTAATAATTTATTGGCGCTTTGGTTATCTGGCACGGCCGCATTTAATGCTAATAACTATCGTTCTGCAGTGCAAACCTGGGAAAAGCTTGCTTTGCAATTACCTCCTAATTCGGAGGAGCTAAAGATGATAGAGGGATCGATAGCGGAAGCGCGCTCTAAGGGTGGCTTAGCACCAAAAGCCACTATTATCTCTTCTGCAAAAGGCATTAGCGGTCAGATTGAGTTAGCTGGTGATATGAAGTCCAAGGTAAAGCAAGGCGATACGGTGATGGTTATTGCTCGTCAAGTGGGTGAGCGCATGCCTGTTGCAGTATTTAAAACACCCATAGCTCAATTTCCGATGAGTTTTCTACTCAACGACGAATTAGCCATGAATCCAAGTGCACCATTATCAAAGCTGACCGAGGTCTCGATTGAAGTCAGAATATCAAAGACAGGAATGGCTAAGCCAGAAACTGGCGATTTGATTTCTGTAGCGAAGACGATCAAAGTTGGAGCAGAGAATGTCCGGCTCTTAGTAGATCAAGAACGCCAGTAGTTCTTATTTTTAGCCACGACCAACAAATGGCATCTTCGTAGCCATAATGGTCATTGATAAGATGTTGCTCTCTAAGGGGAGCTGTGCCATGTGAAGTACTGCTTCACCGACATGGGCAACATCCATTCGTGGCTCAACCTTAATCGATTGATCGGCCTGCATAATGCCATTCGCCATGCGTTCTGTCATCTCAGTTGCAGCATTACCAATATCGATTTGACCGCAAGTTATATTAAATGGACGACCATCTAATGTAATTGCTTTTGTTAAGCCGCTAATTGCATGCTTAGTAGAGGTATAAGGTGCAGACATTGGTCTTGGTGCATGGGCTGAAATCGAGCCATTATTGATAATTCTGCCACCTTGGGGTGATTGTGACTTCATCATCCGAATCGCTTCTTGTGAACACAAGAAAGCACCACAAAGATTGGCGTTCACTACATTCATCCATTGCTCATAAGTAATATCTTCCATGGGAATAGCAGGGGCGCCCATGCCAGCATTATTAAACAGGACATCAATTCGAGAAAATTTAGCTTTTAGAGCAGCAAATAAGGCTTTGACTTCTTCGGGCTTACCTACATCGCAAGCAACTGCTAGACAGTTATTTTCATTGCCACCAATATCGGCTATCGCCTTTTGGAGTCGATCTAGATTACGACCAGTCAGGACAACATTAAATCCTCCTTGAAGGAGTGATTTGGCGGCAGCTTTTCCGATGCCGGTGCCGGCGCCAGTAACAAGGGCTATTTTTGCTTGGCTTGTATTCATGATGTTCTCTAGCAGTTCTTAAAGGTCTTATCTTAGCTTGATTTATTTACTGGATTTGAATTTTTACGAATTTCTTGGCTAGGGGCATAATGAAAAAATGCAAAGAAATATAAAAACTAAAGAATTGTGTGACTTAAAAGGGCATGCTGGAGACGTACGTAAGCGCTTAAATCAGCTGAAATAATGGAAAAAAAATGAAAAATAAACTATGTCATTATTTGCTAGGAACTGTATTGGGATTATTGGCAATGCAGCTTGCTGCTCAACCTTATCCTAATAAACCAATTTCTCTAGTAGTACCTCAGGCTGCTGGTGGAACGAATGACATTGTTGCTCGCATGGTAGCTCCTCCATTTGGTGAAGCTATTGGTGCTTCTGTGGTGGTTGAGAATCGGCCTGGTGCTGGCGGAAATATCGGCACACAAGGCGTAGCACGCGCTGCGAAAGATGGCTATACCTTGTTACTGATGGCTAGCCAAGTGGGTGAAAATTGTGAAAGCTTCAGGCGCCCAGCTTGATTAAGCTTTACCATTAGAAACTCTATGTCTATTTCGCCGCTCAATCCTCCTTTAACTTCTGCAAAAGAACTGGCTCATGGCTTACGTGAGAATGGCTACGTGGTAGCTTCAGCAGAAACTGTCGCTGAGCTGGCTCATGTCCCTTTGACTAACTTGCAAGGCTTAACTCAATATTGGGAAGGCTTACCCCGTGATCCATATCTAAAAGATGGTGGTCGTTATCGTTTTCGACGCCATGCCAGTTATGAGATACAAAAAGGTGGACTTACCTTAGTGCCTCATCGTGCGCATTGGCAATCGGTTAATTACAACGCCTTACATGGCGGAATTGAGCGTTGGTTTGAGCCGATTCAAAATCAATTAATAGATAGTGCTGCTTGGCAATCACTCTTACTTGGTTTAGGACAGATGTTAAGTACTCTAAAGCCAGTCAATGCTTGGTTTATAGAGGCGCACCAATTTCGGATTGATACTACGGATGGTATTGGCCGACCAACCCCTGAGGGGGCTCATCGAGATGGGGTTGATTTCGTAGCAGTTTTTTTACTAGACCGACTTGGTATCAAAGGTGGAGAAACGAGAATATTTGATGCCCAAGGATCGGCTGGCTTACGATTTACACTCACTCAGCCTTGGTCCTTATTGCTAATGAATGATGAGAAGATGATTCACGAGTCCACACCCATTCAGCCGAGCGAGAATTATGGGTATCGCGATACATTGGTCTTAACATATCGCTCAAATGGCTTTCAGGATTCCCCTAAGCGAAGTCAGCAATAAGGCTTATTCTGGCTCCATGCCAGCTTCTTTAATAGCCTTGGCCCATTTCGCTGTTTCTAGTTTAATTTTCTGACTTAACGCCTCTGGTGTACCGGGTTGTGATTCAAAACCCATCGCAGAAAAACGCTCAACTAAGTCTTTAGATTTAGCGGCATCATTTATGGCCTTATTCAGTCTTATTACAGCATCATTAGGCATGCCTGCTGGTCCAAAGGCGGCAAAAAATGCGATTAACTCATAACCCTTGATACCAAGAGCTTCGTTAACAGTTGGTAATTCAGGGATAGCAGGCGAACGCTTCAATGAAGTCACTGCAAGCCCACGGATTTTGCCAGCTTGCACCTGTGGCAATGTCACGGCAAAGTCGGCGGTAAACATATTGATTTGGCCGCCAATGAGATCGGTCATGGCATTTGGACCGCTCTTATAAGAAACACCTGTCATTTTGATGCCAGCAACACTCGAGAGCATTTCTGAAGAAACGCGTTGTGAAGTACTAGCATAGCCAAAGGTAATTTTTCCTGGATCTGCTTTTGCAAGAGAAACAAATCCGTTGAGAGATTTTGCTGGCACATCATTGTTGATGGCAACGATTAAAGGAACCGAGCCAAAATAGCCAATAGGAGCAAAAGCAGTGTCTTGGTTATAGGGCAGATTTTTTACTAAGCTCTTTAATGCGGCGTTAGTACTATTAGTTCCAAATAGCAGGGTATAGCCATCGGCTGGTGCTTTGGCAACCAAGTCAGCACCAATCATGCCATTGGCTCCTGGGCGGTTTTCAATCACCACTGGCTGCCCTAAAGATTCAGTCATTTTTGCCGCAAAGGCTCGTCCAATTTGATCTGTTGCGCTACCAGCAGCAAAGGGAACAATCGCTTTAATTGGTTTTGAGGGGTAGTTGTCCGCAAAGACGAGTGTGCTGCTAATGGCTAACATTAGGCCTGCACAGGACAAAATAAAGTGCTTTAAGAAGGTGTTGGTTTTCATAGTGTCTCCTGCTGTTTTTCATAGTGTAGCGGGTTTGGCCCTCTTGGGGCGAGTAGAATGACTTCACGTTTTCACTGAGTCTTTATGCGCTTTCGATCAGCTGGCTATACCCCTCTTATGCTTCTTGCACAAACCTGTGCTTTATTGGGTTTTGCTTGCTACGCAGTAGTTTTAACCACCTTGCAAGAAGAGTGGCGCTTATCAAACCTCCAGTCAGGTTTGATAGCTAGTGCTTTCTTCCTTGGATATATGCTTGCAGTGCCCCTAGCAACTGCGCTGACTGATCGAGTAGACGCTCGTAAGGTGTATTTAGTGGGAGGTCTTTCCGCTACTCTTGGTCTTCTAGGCATGGCCTTTTTTGCTTTTAATTTTTGGACCGCCCTGATTTTTATGGCCATTAATGGCGCTGGTCTTGCTGGCACCTATATGCCGGGACTCAAAATTTTATCTGATCGTATTCAGACTGGTGAGTTAACTAGGCACATTGCTTTTTATACAGCTTTCTTTGGCATTGGAACTGGTTTTTCTTATCTCTGTTCTGGTTGGATCTTAAGTGCACTTGGTTGGCATTATGTATTTGGCATTATTGCGCTTGGTCCCTTTAGTGCTTTTTTAATTGTGCTCTTATTGATTCCACCTTTGCAACATGAGAAGTGGAAAGGCCCTATCAATATTCGTCTGCATGATATTTTTCCAGTCGATAAATGGAAATTAGTTTTACAAGATAAAAATGCATCCGGATTTATCTTTGGTTACACCGTGCACTCTTTGGAGTTGTTTGCCTCAAGAAGTTGGCTGGTTGCTTTTTTTGCTTTTTGTACTGTAGTGACAGGTGAAACTTTCTTATTAGCTGCAACGACTCTAGCTGGCATTATTACTTTCTTTGGTGTTCCTTCATCTATTCTCGGTAATGAAATCGCACTTCGTATTGGCAGGCAAAAATGGATTTGTATAGTGATGGTGACGAGTGCAGTTTTTGGGATTGCCTTAGCCTGTTCTACAGGCCAATCTTGGTGGTTGATCTTTGCTTTAGCCGTTGGACATGCCATTTTTATCATGGCTGATTCTTCTACTTTGACTGCAGGCCTAGTGATCAGCACCAAAGAAAATATCAAAGGTGCTGCGATGGGGCTGCACTCTCTTATGGGCTTTGGTGGGGGTTTATTAGGCCCAGCGATTTTTGGTTTTATGTTGGATATTTTTGGATCCCGCGCATCCCAATCCTCCTGGATCTGGGCATATGCTTCGGTAGTGATTTGGGGCATCCTATTTGTTATTTATGAACGTCGAAATGGTTGGGGTAGTAAAACAAGTAGATGAAAGATAGCCTCGTTTCTTATCACTGCTCTAGCGTCATACTGCCTAGTTAGCTGATTGAGCCGGCTCTGGTGGTGTCTGCAGTCTATCTAGGAGAAGCGACTTCCGATCCAGTAAGTAAAGCCAGCAGTAACTGAAGTTACTGCGCTTCCCCAAGCAATATCAATAAAGGCGAGTCTCGTAGGAAAGTCGCGAACCACGGCTAGATTGGTGAGGTCGTAGGTCATATAACAAAAAAACCCAAACAATGCACCATATTGCACTGCATATACCCACGATTGTTTTGAGAGCGCTGGGACAATCACAAAAATAGTCACTCCGAGGGCATATAGAAGATAAAAGGCAAGACCAGCAATCAATTTGGGTTCAGTCGCCATCAGACTCCCCATTTCTTGCTGGTAAAGGTTCTTGGCTACAACTAGGAGCCAGATTAAATCAATGGCTACTAGCATAATCAGAAACGAAAAATAGATAGTTAAATACTTGATCATTTTATTTATCCTTTTGAGCTTTAATGCATTAATTATCAGTATTATGATGTAATCAGTAAATAAGCAGTTCAATTTAAAGGGAGTCGGATATGTTTAAGCATTTATTGGTACCAGTAGATGGTTCAGATGTAAGCAAAAAAGCCCTCAAGGAAGTCGCGAAGCTTGCCAACGCAGATAAAGCGGCAGTGACGTTAGCATATGTCTCTGATCCGCTTCCGCCTATGGTGTACTCCGATAGCACCATGGGTTATGGAGTGTCTCAAAAAGACCACCAGAAGGTTTGTGCTGCCTATGCAGAGGATGTGTTTAAAAATGCAGCTAAAGCGCTAGGGCTAGGTATTAAGGCCAAATCCTTGCATGTTTCTAATACCAATCTATCCGCTGGCATTTTGGACGCTGCAAAAAAAGCGAAAGCGGATGTCATTGTGATGGCATCGCATAAGCGCACTGGCATCAAAGGAATATTACTTGGTAGCGAGACGCATGAAGTGATTGTGCATGCTACTTTGCCAGTTTTAGTGCTGGGTTAAGTTCTTATTGCAATAGTGAAAAGGGTCCACTAGGACCCTTTTTTTGTCGCCAAAGTTTTGAAGATGAAGATGATTATTTGACTGGGCTGCCAAATAATAAGATCTCTCGAGTGAGTTGGCCGCTCTCATTGTCACGCATTGACCATAAATCTAGCTGTGTTTTAGCAGCATAAGGATCTATATAGATACCATTCTTTCTTAATTCAAAATGAAGATGTGGACCTGTTGACCTACCAGTAGATCCAACATAGCCAATTTCAAAGCCACGACGCACTTCATTGCCTAGTTGAAGTTCTACGTTGTAGTTACTCAAGTGGGCATAGTAGGTGTGGTAATTTCCAGGATGCTCAATCACAATCAGATTACCAAATGCGCCGTTAAAGCCAAGGTGAGCAATCTTGCCATTGGCTACGCTGAAAACAGGAGTGCCAGTAGGCGCTGCATAGTCGATACCCATATGAGCGCGGTAGCTTTGCTTTGGTGCTTCAGCCTGTACTGTTGGGGTATTTTTATTTGGACGTTTACTAGAGGCTTTCACGCTACCAACTCCACGGGAGATACGACGATAGCTTAATGGGTTAGTCCAAAAGGAACGTTCAAGCGATTCACCGCTGCCAGTAAAAAATCCACCAGGTATATCGCTGCGCTCAACCCAGAACGCGCTTGCGAACACTTCATTCTCAGAAGGATCAATAATTTCTACAGCCCAAATTTGAGCCCAACGCTCACGATCGCCAAAATCTACAATTAAACGCACTAGGCTATTGGTATTTTCAAGTGAATTATTTTCTTCAGGATAGATTTGTTTAATGATGGAATTGAGTTCCCAAACTAACTCTACGGGTAGCCTATCACTGACTTTAGAGGGATCGTATAAAACTTCTCGCAAGGGAATACGGATTTCGCTAAGATTTTTAGATTCGTTAATGAGGTAATCTTGTTGCACTAAAAACCCACCAAATGCAGACGCTGTAAATGTCCATACCTCCGTTTTGACATCCTGAATGGGGCCGTTCATGATACTCAGTGAATTAAAGCGATTACGATTACCAAATGCAACTACATAGGGAATACAGTCACCACGCATGCGATCGAAGAATGTTTTTGTTTGGTTCTTAAAAAATTCAGAAAAAGCCTGATTATCAATTCCGATGTTGGCTGGAAGATTATTTTCATTAAGGTTTCTTCTGAGGCAGCCTTGGCTGATGCGGTAGTCAAGATTACCTACGCTATCAAGAATGAGCTCATTTGGATCTTTGCGCTGAAAAAGTGCTGGATCGAGGGCGTTCGATTTTGTTTTACTGCTTCCCGCAGTATCTTTTAAGCCCCGTTGCTCAGAACTTTGAATAACGACTTTTTGACGGGTTTGAGAATCTTTTGGTTTTTGCTTAGTTTGGGCTTGAGCTTGTGCTTGAGCTTGTGGCGCTAACCCTAATGTCAGGATTATTAGGATGTAGCTTAATAAGGGGAGTACCCACATAAAAGCTCGGGTGGATTGAGATGCTTTTCTATTCACAGCAACATTATCTAATAATGTGAGCTCCAGCCCTGATATTGATGTTGTGGCGCAACAAATAGCTGAAGTTCATTGAATATTCACCAAATATGACATCTTGCATCTAAGGGCGGACAGTGTATACCTCCTCAAATGATAATAATCGATACAATATTTTTTTATTAAGGAGTTTAGATGCCCATTATTGATTCTGTACAGGTTACTTCAGTGGCTGTGCCTTTAGATAAAGTCACTTCATTTTCTACTCGTACTGTATCGGAGCGCCACTATTGCTTAGTGAAGGTACGTAGTAAAGACGGACATGAAGGAATCGGTTTTTGTTATGTCGGTAGCGCAGGAGGTGATATTGCTAAAGTTGCTGTAGAGCAATTATTAGCCCCTAAATTGATTGGACAAAATAGCCATCGCAGCGAGGGACTTTGGATGGATATGTATAACGAATCCATCTTGCAGGGACGTGCAGGATCTGTAATGCGTGGCATTTCTATTTTAGATACGGCGCTATGGGATTTAAACGCCCGTTCAGTGGGATTGCCTTTACATCAGTATTTAGGGTCAGTAGTAGATGATCGTGTACCAGCATATGCCAGTGGCGGTTACTACCTTGATGGAAAAACGCCTGCTAAGTTAGGCAAGGAGATGGAGTCCTACGTTAAGCTGGGTTTTAAAGCCGTCAAAATGAAAGTGGGGCGCTTATCTCCATCCGAAGAAGAGTCGCGAGTGAAAGCTGCCCGCAAAGCAATTGGTGAAGATATTTTGTTAACCTTAGATGCGAATAATGCATGGCGTGATTTACCTACCGCTTTAGAGTATGTGCGGCGCTTTGAGGCCTATAACCCCTATTGGATAGAGGAGCCTTTTTCACCAGATGCGATTGACTTACATGCAGCTCTAGCGCGTCAAACTAAGATTAATGTTGCTACCGGTGAGATGGAGGCAGGCCGCTGGCGCTTTAGAGAGTTGATTGATGCAGGGGGCGCTGCAATTTTGCAATCAGATGCTGCAGTATGCGGTGGTATTACAGAATGGCGCCGGATCTCTGCTTATGCAGACTTAAAGGGTGTAATCGTTTGCCCACATTGGATGCACGATCTACATGCGCCGCTAGTAGCTGCTACCCCGAATGCTCGTTTTGTAGAATTCTTTTTAGATGATCAGGTATTGAATTTCCGTAGGTTAATTAATAAACAATTGACCTTTAAGAATGGCGACCTCATCTTACATAAAACACCAGGGCTCGGATTTGAATTTGATGAGGCTGCGGTGAAAAAATATGCGGGTAAATCTGCCTGGACTAAAATTGCTTGATAGAACTTGATGATTATTCATAGTTTAGGAAGAAGATCGGGGGTGGAGCTTGAAGTGAGTAATGATTTGGGTGATGAGTACCAAAGCAAATCCAATGAAGCCGATCAGATCAGCCTCTGTCGAGGGGTAGGCTAAAGCCACCCCAGATATCACCATAATGACGCGTTCAAATACTTTGGTTTTTTCAATAAACCATCCCTGTAAGCCGCCAGCCAAACAAATGATGCCAATCACAGCAGTAAATGATATCCAGGCGATCTGCGACCAATCAGCTTGCTCTAGGGCGCTGGTGGAGCCCATCAGGAGCAAGCTCACGCCCGACTTATCGAGGACAAACATAAATGGCACCAAGATTGCTGGAGCAACGTATTTCCACGTTTGTAGAGTAGTTTTATAAGGATTACCTTTGCAAATTGCGGCTGCGGCAAATGGTGACAAGGCTGTTGGAGGCGACACCTCTGAAAGTACGGCGTAATAGAAGATAAACATATGCGCGGCAAATGCAGGCACACCTAGGTTAATCAGTGCCGGTGCAGCGATCACAGCGCAAATAATATAAGAAGCAGTTACCGGTACTGCGAGGCCGACGATCCAGACAATCAATGCTGTAAAGATGGCGGTCAGTAGCAACGAGCCACCCGCATATTGAATCACGATTGAACTAAATTTGAGACCAAGTCCGGTAAGTGTTACAGTGCCAACAATCAGACCCGCACCTGCACACGTTGCTGCAATTGCTAATACTCCTGTAGAACCAGTGGAGAGGGCCTTCACTAAATTGGAGTGATAAAAACCAGAAAGGATAGGTTCTTTTCCTTTAAACCAGGCCCAGGGAATAATTGCAGTATCTTGGCGCAACATACTAGACAGTGCAGAAACAACGGTAGCCCAAAAGACTGACATCACTGGCGAGAAGCCCATCATCATGAACACCACGATGGAGATCAAAGAGAAAAAATGAAACCAATATTTCTTAGTTAACTGCCAAGCACTTTCTACTGATGGAAAATGAATATTTTTCATGCCGTACTTACGCACGTCGATTTCAACCATGACAAACAAGCCAAGGTAGAACAAAATCGTGGGGATAGTTGCCATGAGCAACACATCTAAATAGGAGATTTTAAGGAAGTCAGCAATCAGGAAGGCAGCAGCACCCAATACCGGTGGCGAGATGATGGCACCAAGTCCACCTGCAGCCAAAAGACCGCCTGCAGCATTTTTTTCGTAACCTACCTTTTCAAGCATGGGTGCAGCAACAGAGCCTACCGTAACGGTAGTTGCAACCCCCGATCCTGATGGGCCACCCATCAAGAATGAGGACAAGACAATCGTTCTGCCTACCCCGGATGATTTGCCGCCCATCGCAGCAAAAGAGAAGTCGATGAAGAATTTTCCTGCACCAGTAAATTGCAAAAAGGCACCAAAGATGGTGAAAAGAATAATGAGGGTTGCAGAGACGTCGACTGCAGTGCCATAGATGCCTTCTAGGGTCATATACATATAACCTACGAGCCGATCTAAGTCGTAACCTTTGTGAGTCCATGGGGCAGGAAGGTAATTGCCAAAGAAGGCATATAGCAAGAAAAGTACCGTAACGGCAACGAGTACCATGCCATTAGTTCTCCTCACACCCTCGAGAATGAGTAGGATGAGAGCAATACCCACCATCACATCAGTAGAATTTGGGGCAGTATTTCTGTCCATCAGGTCATCGCCGCCGGCCAGAATGTAATAGGCGATGGCAACTGAGCCTATGGCAAATAAAACATCCCAAAACATTAATTTGTTTTTAAAACGAGCAGCAACCGGAAAACTAAGGAACACTAAAAACAAGACTAGCGCAACGTGAATAACTCTGAGCTGATGGGTTGGAACGATCGAGTAGGCTGCATACAAATGAAACAATGACATGCCCACTGCCACCAGTGTGATGAATATAGCGAGTAGGCCTTTGTAGTTATTAGAGTCACCCTCTTCTTGCTTAATGAAGGCGTCTAACTTTTCTTGGGTTTCGTTGTCAATCACATTTTGATTCATGGCTGAACCTATCTTTATTTATATTTATGTACCGCATTAAAGCAGAAGGGGTGAGATTAACTCACCCCAATATGGCTTAGTTTACCTTGACACCTTTTTCTTTAAAGTACTTTAAAGCACCTGGATGATAGGCAATCGGTGTTGCATTCGATTTTTGGTTCTCTAATTTGATATTTCTGTACTCAGCATGTGAGCGGACAAGTTCAAGCTGATTATCAAAAATGGCTTTAACAATTTTGTAAGCCTCTGCATCAGACATAGTGGAGTTGACAACTAAAAGATTGGCAACTGCTGCAACTTTATTATCTTTTTCCATGCCGCTATAAGTCTGCTTTGTAATCTCGGATGGGAAATAAAGATTGCCATATTTTTTATTCATAGCGGGGACTTCAGCAGAAGTGTCTACCATCACGATTTTCATGCTCGGGCTGTTTGCCAAATCAGTAACAGCTGCAGTTGGTAGTCCACCTACCCAAAAGAAGGCGTCAATCTTACGGTCTTTTACAGCATTGACAGATTCTGCAACGCTCAAACGCTCACGCTTGACATCTTTGTCTTTATCAAGCCCTGCAGCCTCTAACAAGCGAAAAGCCATGACTTCAGTGGCACTTCCTGGTGCGCCTGTGCTTACGCGCTTACCTTTAAGATCTTTCATGGTCTTAATGCCAGTGGATTCCACGGTAGCAACGTGCATGAGGTTTGGATACAGTATGAGTAAATTGCGCAAATCTACGGGCTTGTCTTTAAATTTATCCTCACCAACTAACGCGTCTTTGGCAGCATCAGCCATTGAGAAAGCAACGTAAGGTTTGCCAGTACCAACCAGTTTTAAGTTATCAACTGAGCCACCTGTCACTTCAGCAGTCGCTGACATTCCTGGGACATGCTTGGATAAGACAGAGGCTAGGCCCCCACCCATTGGGTAGTAGACACCCCCTGTACCACCGGTAGCAATAGAGATATTTTGTGCTTGCGCATTAGCCCATAAAAAGCTGAGCGATAGTACGACGATTTTTAATAACTTCATGGTTGTCTCCTTTGGATATTTTTAAATTAAAGACCAGGCATTGAAAAATGAGCTTTTTGTAGTTCACTTAATAATTTTGCTTGTTGATCAGCAGTTAATTGCATCAGTGGCGGAAGAACTCTGAGCCAATCAGAATCTTTACTGAAATGGGCAACAGCAGTTTTCATGCCAGCAATCATTTGGTATTGCGCAAAGATCGAGCGGAGACTATCTAAATCTGCTTGACGTTGATCGGCATTCGATTCTCTCCAGTGCGCTGCTAAATCAGCGATCGCCTTTGGATTAACGTTTGCAGTAGCAGAAATGCATCCAACCCCACCAGCTCGCAGGGTACGCATTAAGAAAACTTCACTACCAGCATAAACACGGAAACCAGATGGAGCTAGCAACTTAATAACGGATTCTGTATAAGCCCAGTCACCAGAACTATCCTTCATGCCAACCACAGTTTTTGGATATTCTTTGGCTAGGCGCTCAAGCAATGCCAAACTTTTATTAATCTTGGTAACGGGCGGAATGTTGTAGATATAAATCTTCAAGGCTGAGCTACCTACCTTTTGAATCACCTCCGAAAAATATGCAAAGAGTCCATCATCAGTAACGTCTTTGTAATAGAAGGGCGGAAGCATGAGAACGCCAGCACATTTGTGTGCAACCGCATGTTTAGTCATGGTCACGGTTGCATCAATCGAGGTAGCCCCGGTACCCGGCATCATGTGCTCGGGATTGAGTCCACCTTCGATGAGCGCTGTTAGCACACTCATTTTTTGTGGATCAGACATAGAGTTTGCTTCTGAGTTTGTGCCAAAGATTGCTTGACCAACACCATTAGCCCCTAACCATTTGCATTGCTTCAATAATTTTTGTGCATCAGGGCTACCATCTGCTTTGAACGGTGTTAATACTGGCGATAGCACTGCAGGCAATGTTGAAGGGTGTAAGGAAATAGTCATTCTTGCTCCGATTAATTTTTTACTTCTGTCAGAAGTGGCTGCTGGTTAAAAAAGGCTTCTAAATTATCTACTGCTAAATGAATCATTGCTATCCGTGTTTCTGCGGTAGCGCTGCCGATATGAGGCGTTAAAAGTACATTATCAAGATTTAAGAAAGCAATATTGGGATTAGGTTCATTTTCGAAGACATCCAAGGCTGCGCCAGCAATCTTTTTATGCTGCAGTGCATATAAAAGAGCGGGTTCATCAATTACGCTGCCACGAGCAATATTGATTAAGTAAGCCTTGGGACCAAGAGCTTCAAGCACCTTAGCATTAATCATTTTATCGGTATCGGGGGTGGCTGGACAGGTCAAAAAAAGCACATCACATGCATCTGCTAAAGATTGGATGTCTTTAATATAGGTGTATGGCAAGTCCTTAGGAGAGGGTCCGCTATAACAAATCTCCACCTTAAAGGGCAAGAGGCGTGTAGCTAGCCCTTGCCCAATCCGACCCATACCAGCGATGCCTACTCGTTTACCCGATAAGTTAGTGGTAATCCTAAAGGGGCCCTTAGACCAAGCGGTACTTTTGACAAGCTCTTGGGCGTCAGGCAAGCGCCGTATGAGTCCGAGCATTATCCCCATCGCTAACTCACAAACAGCATCATTGAGAACCCCTGGGGTGTTGCTGATTTTGATTCCCCGCTCTTTAAGGTAAGCCAGCGGAAGATTGTCATAACCAACACCACAGGTTGATACCATTCTGATGCTGGGGATTTGCCTAACTAAGATTTCAGGCAGAGTAATGTTAGAGCGAACTAAGATGGCCTCAAAATGACCTTCAGGTGCTGGGGCTCTTGGATCAGGATGGAGTATTGGAGTAAAACGTCGATTAATTTCTGCCTGCATCATTTCAGGAAAATGGCCGACCTCTAACACCGAATTGACGGGAATCATGTCTCACTAACTTTTTTATTGGAATAATGCATCTATTGTAAAAGGATTTTTACCTAAAATTGCGCCCCCTATGAGGAGAATATGTCATGTTGTTTACCCCAGCCGAAACTAAAGTAGTGATTGTTGGAGGGGGCACTATGGGCGCAGACGTAGCTGCTGTCTGCGCGCGCGGTGGTTGTGCTGTGCAGGTGGTTGAGCCTACCACTGAACGCAGAGCCCTTTTGCCAGATTATTTTGCAAATACCCTAGCTGAGTTGGGTTACGAAAATCGTGTTCATTTACTCAGCACTGCTGGGTCTTTAGAGGAAGTCGATTGGTCGGATGTGGATTTGGTGATTGAGTGCGTGCCTGAGCGCTTAGATATCAAACAAGAATTATTTGCCAAGCTTGAGAAGTACGCAAAGCCAGAAGCCGTATTAGCTAGTAATAGCACTAGCTTTCCCATTAGCCAAATTGCAAGCGGTTTGAAAACAGCGGCGCGAATGATTGGCCTACATTTTTTTATGCCAGCCCATTTGATTCCTTGTGTAGAAGTAGTTTATGGCGAGAAAACTTCACCCATGGTTGCCGACAGTCTTACTAGATTGATGACTGCTTGTGGCATGGTTCCAGTGACCGTTAAAAAAGATTTACCCGGATTCTTGGCTAATCGTTTACAGCATGCACTATCACGTGAAGCATTTTCGATGGTAGATCAAGGTATATGTACTCCTGAAGATATTGACAAGGCAGTCCGCTTTGGATTTGGCTTTCGCTATATCGCAGCTGGTCCAGCAATGCAGCGTGATCATGCAGGACTTGAAATCCATGCCGCTGGAGGAGCGACGATTTATCCTTCCTTAAATAACTCTTCTACGATTGCAAAGTGCTTAAGTGAGCGCGTGGAGAGCGGGAAGTTTGGTATGAAAACTGGGGAAGGATTTTTCTCTTGGACTGCAGAAACGATTCAAGCAGAGCGTAAGCGTTATCAGAAAGCATTACGTGAGGGCTTAAAAATTATTCAGAAAGACCTACCGGAAATTAAACAATGATGAAGGCTGGCTAGGCAATATCTTTGATATTGAGTTTGCGCAAGTTGGGTGCGAATCGATAAGTCAGCAAAACAACCAAGATCGTCGCGCCTCCGCCAAATATGATCGAGGGCACTAAGCCCATGAGACTGGCCGCAATACCCGACTCTAGTGCGCCTAGTTCATTTGATGAGCCGATGAAGATGCCATTAATGGCACTAATCCTACCGCGCATGTGATCCGGTGTTGTGAGTTGCATAATGCTGCCACGAATCACTACTGAAACAGAATCACAACATCCAGAGATGAATAAGAAAAATGCGCAGATCCAGAGATTGCTTGAGATCGCAAAAGCAATAATGGCAATACCAAAGCCTGCTACTGAGAGCAGAAGATATTTTCCCGACTCAGTCAGTATGGGACGTCTTGCGAGGTAAATTCCCGTAATGACAGCACCAGCTGCCGGCGCTGCTCGTAATATGCCAAGAGTCTCAGGCCCGGCATTGAGAACTTCTTTTACAAAAGCCGGCAGAATCGAGACTGCACCTCCAAAAAGTACAGCAAACATATCGAGTGCCATCACACTCAATATCAGTTCATGTTTTCTGACGTAATGAAATCCTTGTAAAAAGCTTTTCAAAAAATGATTAGAGAGTTCACCCCTCTTTTCTTGAATCACTTTAATGAAGGTAATGCCATACAAACCAAAGACAGCACAGAAGGCTGCCAATAAATAAGTCCACTCTAAGCCAGCGAAACCAATCATCAAGCCACCAAGTCCTGGACCCGCTACTACGCAAATCTGAAATGCAGAAGAAGCATAGGCGGTATAGCGGGTGAGTTGGTCTCTTGGAATGATTTGTCCAAAGAGGGCTTGGTAGGATGGGCGCAATAGGGCGCGGCCAATACCAATGAAGGCGACTGCACAATAAATAAGGGGGACAGGTGGTGTTAACCATCCCAGGGCAATCGCTGCCAGAAATAAAGCTACTGCCATATGTATTGCACAGGCTAATGCTGCAATCAGCTTTCTGGAGTAGTGGTCTACCGCATGTCCTGAATACAAGGCGAGGGCAAAATAAGGAATTAACTCAGCTAGGCCGATCAGCCCTAGTGAAACTACACTGTTCGTAATTTCGTAAATGTGCCAACCTACCGCCACCATCGTGATCTGATAACTTAAGGTCGCGCCAATGCGATAGAGCAGTAGAGTTCTAAAGGCTTTACTAGGGTTCATGAATTTTGCTTAGTTTAAGTCAGATCCTGCTTTATTCTTTAGGAATGAAGAAAATCATTCGTGTTTGGGACTTACCAATTCGGCTATTTCATTGGCTATTGGTATTGTGCATTACCGGTAGCGTGGTCAGCGTCAATATAGGTGGTAATGCTATGGAGTGGCATGCCTATTTTGGCTACAGCATTTTGGTCTTATTACTGTTTAGGATCGTTTGGGGTTTTATAGGCTCAACCCATGCTCGATTTGCCTCCTTCTTTCCGTCGAAGGAAAACGTATTGAACTATCTCAGTGGCAAGTCACCCCGAGTTTTAGGTCACAACCCTCTAGGAGCTATTTCTATTTTTGCGCTGCTCTTTGTATTAAGTGTGCAAGTATTTACGGGCTTATTTGTAGATGATCAAATTGCTTTTCAGGGCCCACTGTCTAAATATGTTTCCAACTCAATGGTCTCTATTTTCTCGCAGATTCATGAGGGCAATCAGTTTCTGATCTACACCTTCATTACCATTCATATTGCAGCTATTCTCTACTATCGCAAATTTAAGGGTGAAGATTTGATTGGGCCAATGTTCAGTGGCGATAAAGAAATTGACCCAAGCGAGGAGGCAAATTATTTGCCAGCTGACTTGGGTCGACCATCCAAAGATGGTTTTATACAGCGTACGCTCGCCTTAATTCTATTGAGCGTGATCGCTTTAGCGATAGCTTATTTAATTACTTCTTCTTAAAGTCATCGTGACAATTATTGCAACTTGCCCCTGCAGTACCAAAAGCTTTCTTGATACTCTCTAAGTCGCCTGATTGAGCAGCTTTATTGAGATCAACTACTGCTAACTGCATTTTTTCAGAAGCTGCTTTGAACTTAGCGTTATCAGACCAAATGGCGGGTTGAGCTTTACCACCTTCCGTGCCTGGGCCAAATGCCTGCCATGGCAAAGTAGACATCATGGCAATAATGGCTGCATTCTTGGCAACATCATCTTTGTTGTATGGGACCTGACCTTTAACAACAGCGCTAATTTTTCCAAAAGAATTTCCCAAGACGGTATAGACGCTCTGACGATATTTAATAGCATCTTCAGGCTTTTGGAATTGAGCAACAGCAAAGCCTGAACTCATTGTGAGGATAGTAGCGCTAGCAGCGAGAATAATTTTTTGTAGTTTCATGAGAGGCCTCCATTGATTAGGGGTGAAAGGGGGTGAATCAAACAGTGAAATGAGCATACCCCAGAATGGCGGTTTTTGCCGCAGTAGCGGTCTACAGAATCATTTGCAGGGGTAGCGTAATGAGATAAAGAAGCCACTTAAAAAATGCGATGAGTGGCTCCATCCATAGACTGCCGATAATGCCGGTAAATACCAGGGCAAGAACAATAAAAAAGCCCCAAGGTTCAAGTTTTCCTAGGGCGATGGAC
>JABMMT010000328.1 GCA_013205155.1 Betaproteobacteria bacterium
GGTGACCAGGACGTGATCGAGTTTATGTGTCGTGAAGCTCCAAAAGTTGTTTATGAGTTAGAGCACTTTGGAATGCCGTTTGATCGCAACCCCGATGGCACTATTTATCAACGCCCATTTGGTGGTCACACTGCAAACTATGGTGAGAAGCCTGTTCAACGTGCTTGTGCTGCTGCCGACCGAACAGGTCATGCAATGTTGCACACCTTATATCAACGTAATGTTCGCGCTAAAACCAATTTCTTTGTGGAATGGTTGGCCTTAGATTTAATTCGCGATGATGCAGGTGATGTGGTGGGTGTTACTGCACTCGAAATGGAAACAGGTCAGATCTATATTTTGGAAGCCAAGATTGTGATGTTGGCAACTGGTGGTGCAGGCCGTATTTGGGATGCATCTACTAACGCGTTTATTAATACCGGTGATGGTATGGGTCTTGCAGCGCGCTCAGGCATTCCATTAGAAGATATGGAATTCTGGCAATTTCATCCAACTGGTGTTGCCGGCGCTGGAGTGTTGTTGACAGAAGGTTGCCGTGGCGAAGGTGGTATCTTGCGCAATAAAGACGGTGAGCGTTTCATGGAGCGCTATGCGCCAACTTATAAAGATTTGGCGCCACGTGATTTTGTATCCCGCTGTATGGATCAAGAAATTAAAGAAGGGCGCGGATGTGGCCCTAATGGCGACTATGTGGTACTGGATTTAACCCACATTGGTGCCGAGACCATCATGAAGCGTCTACCTTCGGTATATGAAATTGGCATCAATTTTGCCAACGTTGACGTTACTAAAGAGCCGATCCCTGTTGTGCCAACGATCCATTATCAGATGGGCGGTATTCCTACTAACATCAATGGTCAAGTGGTTGTACCAGGTAACGGTCAATCCAATCAAGTAGTTAATGGTTTGTACGCAATTGGTGAGTGCTCGTGTGTTTCTGTGCATGGCGCAAATCGCTTGGGTACTAACTCTTTGCTTGACCTCTTAGTGTTTGGTCGTGCGGCCGGTAATCACATCGTCAATTTAGGTCTTAAGAATCGTGAGTTCAAGCCGCTGCCGGAGAATGCGGGCCAACAGACATTGGAGCGTATTGCGAGGTTAGATAACTCTACTTCTGGAGAGTATGCGCAAGATGTAGCAAACGACATTCGTAAGACGATGCAGAAATATGCGGGCGTATTCCGTAACCAAGAATTAATGGACGAAGGCGTTCGTCAGATGGCGAAATTGACTGAGCGTGCAAATCATCTGTGGTTAAAAGATAAATCTCAGATTTTCAATACAGCTCGTATTGAGGCCTTAGAGGTGGCTAACCTGGTTGAGACTGCAAATGCCACCATGATCTCTGCGGCTGCTCGCAAAGAGAGTCGTGGTGCACATTCACATGATGATCATCAAGTGCGCGATGATGAACACTGGATGAAGCATACCCTTTGGTACAGCGAGGGAAATAAGCTGGATTACAAGCCAGTGGTATTGCAGCCCTTGACTGTTGAGTCCTTTCCTCCTAAAGAACGTACTTTCTAAGCAAAGAGAAATAGAAAATGAGTGATATCCGTGTATTTGAAATTTACCGCTACGATCCAGATGTCGATGCTGCTCCACGCATGGAGCGTTATGAGCTTGAATTAAATGGGGAGCGGATGTTGTTAGATGCTTTGATTTCATTAAAGAGGCAAGATGAAACAATTACTTATCGTCGTTCATGTCGTGAAGGTGTGTGTGGTTCAGATGCTATGAATATCAACGGTAAAAATGGTTTGGCTTGTTTGACTAACATGTTGACCTTGCCTAAAGTGATTACTTTGCGCCCCTTGCCTGGGTTGCCGGTGGTGCGTGATTTGATTGTTGATATGACCTTGTTCTTCAAACAATATTTATCTATCAAGCCTTACCTGGTAAATGACAATCCACCTCCAGAAAAAGAGCGTCTTCAGAGTCCTGAAGAGCGCGAAGAGTTAAATGGTTTATATGAGTGCATCTTGTGTGCATCTTGCTCAACTGCATGTCCATCTTTCTGGTGGAATCCTGACAAGTTTGTTGGTCCGGCTGGTTTGCTGCAAGCCTACCGCTTTATTGCAGATAGCCGTGACGAAGAAACTGCTGAGCGTTTAGATAATCTAGAAGACCCTTATCGTCTGTTCCGTTGCCATACCATCATGAACTGTGTTGATGTATGCCCTAAGCATTTGAATCCAACTAAGGCGATTGGCAAGATCAAGGAGTTGATGGTTCGTAGGGCGGTATGACCCTTAGTAATGCAGAGTTATATCGCTTAAAGAGCGACGCTCGTAGGGGTCTGCTAGAGAATGATTTAATTCTGCAACGTTTCTTTGAGCGTTATGGCCTTCAGTTAAGCTCAGAAGATGGAAAAATCTTAAGCCAGTTACTCGCCTTGGACGACAATGATCTGATGGATTTACTAATTGGGCGCAAAGATTCCGTATTAGGGCTGGAAAAAGAGATGCATTCTGACACCTTTAAGGCGGTTTTACAAAGGCTTAGAGAGAAATAAATCGGTATTTTGCTCAGTTGTATTGCAAGTATGTGATTGAATAGTGTATTAATCATAATTTTGAATGACTAAGGATTAGAAATGATTGAATCGGACATCAAGGCTAAGCTCTCCTTTTCGGATGGCTCCCCAGATATTGATCTGCCAATTTACAAAGGGTCTGTAGGACCTGACGTCATTGACATTCGTAAGCTCTATGGTCAGACCGGTAAGTTCACTTACGATTCTGGCTTTCTGTCTACTGCATCATGTAATAGCAAAATTACTTACATCGATGGCGATAAAGGTGAATTGCTCTATCGCGGTTATCCCATTGAGGACTTAGCAAATAACTGTGATTTCTTAGAAGTTTGCTATCTCTTGATTAATGGCCAATTGCCTAATGCCAAACAGAAGCAAGACTTTGATCAGATGGTGACTCATCACACGATGGTTCATGAGCAGATGCAATTTTTCTTGCGTGGTTTCCGTCGTGACGCTCATCCAATGTCCGTATTAACCGGCTTGGTTGGTGCAATGGCTGCGTTCTACCATGACGAAATTGATTACAGCGACCCCTACGCACGTGAAGTTGCCCAAATTCGTTTGGTTGCAAAGATGCCAACTTTAGTGGCCATGTCTTATAAGTATTCTGTAGGACAACCATTTATCTATCCAGATAATTCACTGTCATATACCGCCAACTTCATGCGCATGATGTTTGCAACTCCATGCGAAGAGTACAAAGTCAATCCAGTTTTAGTTCGCGCTCTTGACCGTATTTTTATCTTGCATGCAGACCATGAGCAAAATGCTTCCACTTCTACAGTACGTTTATGTGGATCTTCAGGCACCAATCCTTTTGCGGCGATTTCTGCTGGTATTGCTTGCCTCTGGGGTCCAGCCCATGGCGGTGCA
>JABMMT010000329.1 GCA_013205155.1 Betaproteobacteria bacterium
AAGGAGATGTCCAAGACGGGCATCACAATTCTGACATGGGGCTTGGTAACTGGGATCGCCATGGCCAAGTCAACTCTCACGCTGTATGAAGCGCTAGCCATGAGCCTTTTTGTTTTTGCAGGCGTCGCTCAGTTAGCTTCTTTACCACTGATCGCTGCTGGTCTGCCAGTTTGGATGATCTTAGTCACTACCTTTATGGTGAATCTGCGTTTTGTGATCTTTAGTCTTGGATTGCAGGCACACTTTTCATATTTGCCAGCTTGGCGAAGAGTGTTATTAGGATATTGCACGGCTGACTTTAGTTACCTCTTTTTTGTAAGGCGCTATCCAACTCCACCAACATCTGCGGAGCAGCAGGCCAATACCAAACACTTGCAGATGTATTGGTTGATGGGGATGCAAGTCTCAAATTGGACTTTATGGCAGATAGGTTCCATTACAGGAATTGTGTTCGCGCATCAGATTCCAAATAGTTGGGGTCTTGAGTTTGCAGGTGCCATTGCTTTGGTTGCCATTATTGTGCCGATGCTGGATCGTGCTTCAGCGCGTTGGGCGGCAATAACGGCGGGGGCAGTTGCGATAATGGCATATGGCTTACCATTTCGATTAAATATATTGTTGGCAATTATTGCTGCCATCATTGTTGGCATGAAGACAGATCGCTCTCCTAAAGGACTCATCCCTTGAGCGCTATAGATCTCAATTCTCATATTCTTTGGCTGATTCTTGGTATGACGCTCGTCACAGCGTGGACGCGTAGCTTCTTTTTAATTCTGGGGGAGAGGGTTAGGGTCCCCGCTTGGTTATTGGAGGCTATTCGCTTTGCTCCCTTAGCAGCAATGATTGCTATCTTAGCCCCTGAAATATTCATACCAGCAGGCGCTACCAGCATCTCTGAATTTAATCCCAAACTCCCCAATATTTGGGGAGGGATTGCTGCAGTCATTACTTTTTACTTTACGAAGAAGATGTTGAGTACCCTGATTATTGGTATGGCGGTATTTACCGCAGCGAGATTTTTACTCTAAGGTAAAGACTTTACTTAAGGTTTAATTAAATGGTTTTAATTAAAAAAGGCTGAAGGCCAGCAATATCAGGCTCTATACCTAAGCCTGGTTGATCGCTTAAGCATACTGCACCATTCACTATCTTGGGCAGGGGATTGGTAAGAAGTTCTCTTAAGAGGTTTGGATTTGAATCAACCTCCACAAATCCCGGTCCCCCAACTGCAGCCTTGAGGTGCATCGAGGCCATTAAGCCAATACCGCCGCCAAGCCAATGAGGACAAAATAGTTTGTTTTGAAGATTGCTAGATCGACCAATCGGAATACAGCCACTAAATCCACCCCACTTACCGAGATCAGGCTGAATCACTGCAAATGCTCCACTATCAATCGCTTCATGAAACTGAATTTGCCCGCGCATATTTTCACCAGCGGCTAGTTGAATTGGTGATACCGCCTTTGCCAGATTATTCCATTCTTGTATTGCAGAATCGGCTGGTAAAGGTTCTTCCACCCAAAATGGATTGAGGGCTGATAAGTTTGCAATGTTCTGTGCTGCGTTCTGAGGGTTCCATGCTTGGTTAGCATCAACCATCATCTTGATGTCATTACCAAAGGTATTTCTGAGAGTTTCTAGATTCTTAAAATCTCTATCTGCTCCAAATCCTACTTTCAACTTAAAGGCACGATAGCCTTCATCCCATTTTTGTTGTGCTAACTTTTCTGGATGAGTGGGGCTTAAGCCAGATGCATAAGTCGATATATTGGGGCTACCACCAAATAGCTTCCAAAGAGCTTGCCCAGATTTTTTAGCAAATAGATCCCATAGAGCAATATCTGAGCCAGCAATCACCTGTGCAATCGTGCCAGGTTCGCCACACTGAATGCCCAATATATGTAGTCGTAATGTGAGCGCATTAAAAGCAGCCTGTGGAGAATCCCACGCTTGCTCGAGCAAAATAGGTGTCACTGTGGAATTAAATAAGCGCGCTCGATGCTCAGCGCCAACTGAAGGAAAGTTACACCAAACCTCACCCCAAGCAGTCAAACCTTCACTATCTTCAAGTCGTACTACGACAGCAGGTCTGTCATGCATCACCCCAAAAGAGGTTTGCACAGGCTCATCGATTGGGATGCGATAAACGCTGGCTTCTGCCGTTTTTAGGCGAATCGGTCTAAAGTCAAATTGAATGTCCATACTAAATAATAGCTTGACCGCTCAATCACTTAATGAGGTGCCATTTCTGTTTACCTATAAGGCAGTAGACGTCCATTGAAAAGGGTAGTTTCGTCCCCATATAGGTCTTAGCAAGTGAGTTTGGTGCCCAGGAAGGGACTCGAACCCCCACAACCTTACGATCGCCAGCACCTGAAGCTGGTGCGTCTACCAATT
>JABMMT010000330.1 GCA_013205155.1 Betaproteobacteria bacterium
GGCGCAACTGAAATTGAATCCAATGACATGTCTGAAATGAGTGTTCGTTCTGCTATGGAATTATTGAGTGCTGTGTATACAGTCCACAGCGGCTTTGCCGAGGCTCGTATTTTAGAAATGGCGACTCAGTGCAGACCTACCTTACAAGATAATTTACCTGCAATTCATATCCAAAAAGATAAAGGGAAGTCAGATTTAATGATGATCAATGGCTTATATCGCCATGGTTTTATGATTGCTCCCGCTATTTTAGATTGCACGCTTGAGCTCATTTTGCATGGCGAAAGTAAGACTGCGCTTGATTTGGGCTTGAGTATTACTACAGAAAAAAGTTCTCTTGGAGTCGCTGCATGCGTGTAATGGTGAATCAAAAAGAATATGACTTACCTCATCAAAGCATGGTGAGCGATGCCCTGACTTTGATCGCAGCAAAACCTCCCTATGCTGTGGCTGTTAATTTACAGTTTGTACCAAAAAGCCAGCATGCTCGGTATCCACTGAATGAAAATGATCAAGTGGAAATTATTGCGCCGGTCACAGGCGGTTAAGTTCACAATAACTCTTATGACAGCCCCGCTTCCTCAAACTTTACATCGTGCAGATCCATTAGTGCTCTATGGAGAAAGTTTTGCTAGTCGCCTGCTATTAGGGACTTCTCGCTACCCATCTCCACAGGTCTTAGAAACCGCTGTGAATACAGCCAAACCTGCAATGATTACAGTGAGTCTGCGACGCCAAGGAAGTGCTACAACAGAAGCGCATAGTGGATTTTGGGATCTTCTAAAAAAGATGGCTGTTCCAGTTTTACCAAACACCGCTGGATGCCATAGCCCCCAAGAAGTCATCACAACTGCACAAATGGCGCGTGAAGTCTTTGAAACCGATTGGATCAAGCTTGAGTTGATTGGCGATGACTACACTCTTCAACCCGATACATTGCGCCTAGTGCAAACAGCAGAAATTCTCATCAAGGATGGATTTAAGGTGCTACCGTATTGCACAGAAGATTTAATTTTGTGCCAGCATTTGGTTGATGTCGGTTGCCAAGCAGTAATGCCCTGGGCTGCACCGATTGGCACTGGTCAAGGCCCACTCAATCCTTATGCAATGAAGCTCTTACGTGATCGCCTAAAAGTGCCCTTACTAGTCGATGCCGGTCTTGGTCTTCCATCTCATGCCTGTAGCGTGATGGAATGGGGTTTTGATGGTGTTCTTCTCAATACCGCAGTTGCCTTGGCCGATGATCCCATAGCCATGGCCAAGTCTTTTGCCATGGCGGTTGACGCTGGCCGATCTGCTTACTTATCAGGCGCAATGAAACCCCAAACCTCTGCCCAAGCGAGCACACCCTTAGTGGGCACACCGTTTTGGCATCAAAGTTAAATCAAATCATCGCATGAGCTTAATACGAGATCTTGCAGACCAAATTGTTGCGGCTCATCGCAAGGATGACCTATGTATTCCTATTCCGAAATACAGCATTCACTCGCCTACACCTCAAGTTGATAATAAGGCTGCTAACGACCATTATGAATTAGCAGGTGCCGTAGCCGCAATAGAAATGGGCTTCATTGAAAAAGACGCTCGAATTTTGGGCAAAGCTTGGTCGCGAATGACAATACAAGATGGCGGTTTTGATGCATTGAAATGGCCCAGTAGGCCCGAGCATTTTGATCTTTTACCTTGGATGCGCAATATGAATCCCAAGGCGTTTGCAGAATGCCCCAAGCGTTTAGGCTTATACGGTGTAATGCCGGATGCCGATTGGGTGAAACGAATGGTTGATGCAGAAATTCCGACTGTGCAATTACGCTTTAAATCTGAAGACCGTAGAAAAGTTGTGAAGCAAATTCGTGAATCTGTAAAAGCAGTGCAAGATAGTAAGACGCTCTTATTTATCAACGATCATTGGCGCGAGGCGGTTGATGAAGAGGCTTATGGTGTTCACCTAGGTCAAGAAGATTTAGCAATAGCCAATTTAGATGCGATTAGAGAGGCTGGCTTGAGGCTTGGTTTAAGTACTCATGGCTATGCAGAAATGGTGTACGCGGATCAATACTGCCCCAGTTATATTGCCATGGGAGCTGTGTTTCCTACCAACCTCAAACGGATGCCCACTGCCCCCCAGGGATTAGGTCGCCTTTATCAATATGCAAAACTATTAAGTAACTACCCCTTAGTAGCCATTGGTGGTATCGATCAAGATAGTATTCCCGCTGTCGCAAAAAGTGGCGTGGGATCTTTGGCAGTCGTCAGAGCCATTACAGAAGCGGTAGACCCGAAGGCAACAGTAAAACACTTACAAACTTTAATGCGGACTTAACTGAGCAAACTCTGTCGTAACTATTCTTGGTTTCTTTCATCCAATAGCGCGCTCGGGTAAAAATCGTGCATATGCCAAAGCGGCCCAGGTCCTTGGCCAATACTAAGAGAGCATCCAGCCTTTAAACCCGCCTCAACATATGAAATGGCTTTTGCGACAGCATGACTTAAATCATGGCCATCCGCCAAGTATGTGGCAATCGCAGAGGCTAAAGAACAGCCGGTACCATGCGTGTTAGCAGTATTGATACGATCATGTTTAAAGGCTTTTGATTGAACTACTTCAAGACCATCTTCGACAGAACGCCACAATAAGTAATCAGTAATTTGAGTATGCGTTGCATCAAGATGGCCACCTTTAATCAGAACGGCCTGAGGTCCCATCTCTAGAAGCTCTTCTGCAGCTAATTTGAAATCATCTACACCAAATAACTCTCGACCTAGCAGCAAAGATGCTTCATCCATATTCGGAGTAACAATACTGGCCATCGGAAATAATTCGGTGATCATGGCTTGAGCAGTATCATCACCTCCCAAACTAGCTCCAGATGTTGCTCGTAAAACTGGGTCTAGCACGATACGTTTTACATCATGTCGTCGTAAGGCTTTGGCAACAGTGCGAACAATTTCAGGGCTTGCCAACATTCCAATCTTGACAATATCAGCCCCAATATCAAGTAGTACTGCGTCGATTTGTGCTTCGACTACATCTAAATCAATATCCTGTATGCGTGTAACTCCTAAGGTATTTTGGGCAGTAATAGCGGTAACAACTGACATGCCATAGCCCCCTAATGCAGTAATGACCTTCAGGTCAGCCTGAAGGCCCGCACCGCCACCGCTATCAGATCCAGCGATCGTCAGTACCTTAGGGATCTGTACTGATGTAGGACGAAATGTTTTCATCTTGCTATAATATCGGCTTATTCCTTGATAGCTCAGTTGGTAGAGCGCCGGACTGTTAATCCGTAGGTCCCTGGTTCGAGTCCAGGTCGAGGAGCCAAATCTGAAAAGGTCCGTACCGGACACATGCTTTACGTCCGGTACCGACCACATGGTTTACACCTTTACCAATCACATCCCCAATACTTTGGGACCAAATGGGTTTTCTAGGGCTTGTACCCGAGAAGACTCCATATCAAAGTAAGCCATATCGTAATCCATAAAGCTCACTAACCACACATCCTCTTCGACTTGCCGCAGGCCCACGTCATGACCAGCGAACACCGTACTAAAGTGAATCTTCTTTCCATCAAGGCAGATGCGTCCGCAGTTGGTCACCGTGACCGTCTTATCGTGGAAGGGGTAACTGACATCTGGCAATCCTTCATATTGTCGACTTGATGGGGTATAGAGCTGTGCCGGTTTTTTCATCTCTAGTGCTTGATGGGGCCGCTCAAAGTTGTACTCATAGATAAAGTCTTCAAACTTATCTTGTTGTTGTAAGAGCGTTTTGGCAGGGGGTTTAGTCGTCGCTTGCTTGAGCGTTAAATGCATGCGTTCATGGCGACCATTTTGCTGGGGATTGCCGGGCTTAATGCGCTCAATCCCAATCCCTAAGCGCAGCCACCAGACGGACAAACTCGACAGACCATAAATCGCATTGGGACTAGCAAACGGTACCCCATTGTCTGAGCGGATGGACCCTGGCAAGCCATATTCTTTAAAGAGTTGCTCAAAGACCGTAAAGGCTCCAGCTTCTTTGGTACTCTCTAAGCCCTCACAGCAAATCAAAAAGCGCGAGGCGTAGTCGGTGACCGTTAAGGGATAGCAATACTGCTTATTGCCGAGCATAAATTCGCCTTTGTAATCCACGCACCATAGGGCATTAGGCTCTTTAAGATCCGATAGGTTTGTCCCCGTGAGTTTGGGGTGGTGGCGTCTGCGTTTCTTCTTGACTAGGCCATGGCGA
>JABMMT010000331.1 GCA_013205155.1 Betaproteobacteria bacterium
GGGTTAGCGAGCGCGGTTGCAATGAGTAAACCCCGTTTAGGAATCGACTCCCTTCAAGCCTGGGGAAGTGCTGGGATTCAACACTCCTTGCAACGCTCCTTGAAGGTATAGGGAAATTGTAATCAATTTCTCCATATTTTGCTTCAGAACAACCCAATACTGCCTACGTGATGCTCAGAGCCCTGCAGCTGCCCGTAATGCTGGTGCCTTATCGGTCTGCTCCCAAGTAAATTCTGGCTCTTCGCGACCAAAATGGCCATAAGCAGCGGTCTTACGATAAATAGGACGCAACAGGTTCAGCATCTTCACAATACCTTTTGGACGCAAGTCAAAGTGCTCTGAAACCAATTGTGCAATCTTTTCATCAGACACTTTTCCAGTACCAAAGGTGCTCACCATCACAGAAGTGGGCCTAGCAACACCAATCGCATAAGAAATCTGAATTAAGCACTTACTTGCTAAACCTGCAGCAACAATATTCTTAGCAACATAGCGACCTGCGTAGGCAGCAGAACGGTCAACCTTAGACGGATCCTTGCCTGAGAAAGCGCCTCCACCATGAGGAGCGGCACCACCGTAGGTATCCACAATAATTTTACGGCCAGTTAAACCACAATCGCCTTGTGGCCCACCGATAACAAAACGGCCAGTTGGATTCACTAAGAAGTTAATAGCGCCCTTAATTAAATGCTTGGGCAGCACTGGTTTGATGATTTCCTCAATGACTGCTTCTCGCAATTTTTCAAGGCTAATATCTTCATCGTGTTGGGTTGATAAAACAACTGTATCAATTGAATCGGGCTTGCCATCAACGTAACGTAAGGTTACTTGTGATTTAGCGTCAGGACGCAACCATGTCAAACGACCATCACGGCGCAATTGAGATTGACGCTCAACTAAACGGTGTGATATATGAATTGGCAAAGGCATGAGCTCTGCAGTCTCATCACACGCATAGCCAAACATCAAGCCTTGGTCTCCGGCTCCTTGATCCAAACCATCGTCATGCGCCTTATCGACGCCTTGGGCAATATCAGGACTTTGCTTATCATAAGCCACTAGTACTGCACAACCTTTGTAATCAATGCCGTAGGCAGTATTGTCGTAACCAATTTCACGCAGCGTGTTGCGTGCTACTTGAATGTAGTCAACGTTAGCACTGGTAGTAATTTCGCCAGCTAAAACAACAAGTCCAGTGTTACATAAGGTTTCTGCCGCAACACGTGCAGTAGGGTCTTGAGCCAAGATAGCATCTAAGATTGCATCAGAAATTTGGTCTGATACTTTGTCGGGGTGACCTTCAGAAACAGATTCTGAGGTAAAGAAGTAATCGTTTGCCATTGCATATTCCTTAAAAAATTAACACAATCAAATGGACAACTCGACGTGCCAGGAACCACAACGGCGACGCTTTAGCAGTATTTTTGAATCGCTCTGCAAGTTGCCTTAACTCAGCGATGAGTGAATTTTATCTGAAAAACGTCAAATCCACCAAGCCCAAATCAAATTTGGCCCTTACGTCATCATTGAATATCATTAGGGGGTGCGAAAACCCCTACTAAAAATGAGCCTCAATCTGATTGCTGTGCTTCCCTTATCAATAGTTCAGGTAATTGGCGCCTCTTTGGGGGTCTTGGCCTACTTAGGGTCTCGCCAATATCGCTCCCTCTTTCACCCTCAATATCAAGCAGTTGTCACTGCTAAAAACCTTCCTTTTAAGTTATGGGAGGCCATAAGAGCATCTGGAATGCTGTTTTCTGACAGCTTATGGATTTGGCGTAACCCGCAAAAAGCACTCACTTTAGTGGAAGTGCAAAACTGGGATTTAGTTGAGGCGGCCATCAATGAAGGTCATGGACTAGTGATGTTGACCCCGCATCTGGGTGGCTTTGAAATTATTCCCCGTGTCTTGGCGCAGCATTTTCCAGCAACCATCCTTTACCGGCCATCACGCCAAGCTTGGTTGAATGATGTGGTTGAGGAAGGCAGAGCCTATCCCAATATGCACTTTGTACCAACGAACTTAAATGGGGTTCGTCAAATGACTCGCGCTTTAACTCGTGGCGAGGCCATTGGTATTCTTCCCGATCAAGTGCCCAGTGTGGGTGAAGGAGTGTGGGTGCCATTCTTTGGGCGACCCGCATACACCACGCCACTACCCGCACGTTTAGCTAATCGTAACAACACACCAGTGGTGATGTTTACTGCCAAGCGAAAAGGCTTAGGTCAGGGCTGGTTAATGCAAGCCACAAGACTCTTGCCTTTATCAGAAGATGCGGCTATTGGCGCCGCTGAAATGAACGTCGCCATTGAGCATGCAGTCTTAGTTGCACCTGAACAATTCATTTGGTCCTACAACCGCTACAAGCATCCAACTGGTGCAGAATTACCACCATCACATCCGTCTCATGCCAAGCAAGACTGAGCGCGCCAGAGAATGAATACATCACCAAGCTTGTTCACCAAAGACCAGCAGAGTAATATTGGGTTCATAAGCGTTTTAAACATAGATCGCCTAGTGAACCCAGTCTTTACAAGTAAACGGAAATACTTTTGAGCATAACTTCAAGGATGGCACGCAAAATTCGCTTCACCAAAATGCATGGTGCGGGCAATGATTTCATTGTGCTCAATGGAATCGATCAAGACCTCAGTGATATCACTCGTGAGCAATGGCAGGGCTTAGCGCATCGTCAATTTGGTATCGGCGCTGATCAAATTCTGCTGGTAGAGAAAGCTACTCGCCCAGATGCTGACTTTCGCTATCGTATTTTTAATGCTGATGGCGGCGAAGTAGAGCAATGTGGCAACGGCTCACGCTGCTTTGTCCGCTATGTACTAGATCATGGCCTATCAACTAAAAATCCACTGCGGGTGGAAGTAGCTCACACCATTCTGACTCTTACATCTCAACCCGATGATCAAGTTGAAGTAGATATGGGTGCTCCTATTTTTGAACCTGCTCTTGTTCCCTTTAATCCTGAGGGATTAGCAAGTTTGCAAGAATTTCATGAAATGCTGTATGCCCTTGGGCTCCATTCCCCTGCAGATCATGACGACTGGGTTGGCGTTCTTTCGATGGGTAACCCTCATGCAGTTCAAGTAGTTGCAGACGTGGATAGCACTCCCGTTTTAGAAGAAGGCCCTGCGATTGAAAATCATCCTGCTTTTCCAAATAAGGTCAATGCAGGGTATATGCAAATCATCAACCGTAATGCAATTAAGTTGCGCGTATTTGAACGTGGTGCTGGAGAAACCTTAGCTTGTGGCACCGGTGCTTGTGCAGCAGTGGTTTCAGGAATTCGTAGAGCCTTACTCGATTCACCAGTCACAGTGCACACTCGTGGGGGAGATTTACAAATCGCTTGGGGTGGAATGGTTGATGATGTAGCACAAGCAGTCATCATGACTGGTCCTGCGACAACCGTGTTCGAGGGTGAAACAGAAATCTAAACAGTGCTTCTGTTTAGATGCCGTACTGCTCTCGATAAGCTTTAACTGCTGGTAGATAGGCTCTTAACTCCGTATCGCTTGAGGCAGTTAAAAAAGACATTAAGTCAGCCAAGTTCGCAATCGCAATCACGGGTAAACCAAACTCTTGCTCAACGGCCTGTACCGCAGACTGATCTCCAAGCTCCGTTGCATTGCCGGAGCGCTCCATGCGATCCAAGGCAATCAGAACAGCCGCAGGCTCTGCCCCTGCCCCACGAATGAGGTCAACCGATTCACGCACAGAGGTTCCAGCAGAAATGACATCATCAATAATCACTACCTTGCCCTTTACGGGGGCGCCAATGAGTGAGCCACCTTCACCATGATCTTTTGCTTCTTTACGGTTATAGGCAAAGGGCACGTTGATTCCATCATCTGCTAAAGCGATGGTAGTAGCTGCTGCCAAAGTGATTCCCTTGTAGGCAGGTCCATACAGCATATCGAATTCAACCTTCGATTCTTTTAAGGCATTAGCGTAGTAACGACCTAAAGCACTTAATCGTGTTCCATCGTTAAAACTACCGGCATTAAAGAAATAAGGTGAAAGTCGTCCCGCTTTGGTTTTAAACTCCCCAAACGACAAAACCTTTGCCTCTAAGGCAAAACGAATAAAGTTATCTTGATTAGAATTTTTTGAGCTCATAGGACTCCATGTTACGCATCATTTCCGCGAACCTCAACGGTATCCGTTCTGCAGTGAAAAAAGGCTTTCTACCATGGGCGGCAAAGCAAAAAGCAGACTTCATTTGCATGCAAGAGCTTAAAGCTCAACAAGATGACCTAGAAGATGCCATTCTGAACCCAGATGGCCTGTATGGCTTTTTTCATCATGCAGAGAAAAAGGGCTACAGCGGTTGCGGGATTTACACCCCACATAAACCAGATGAAGTGCTTTATGGCTATGGCAACCAAGAATTTGATGCCGAAGGTCGTTATGTTGAGGCGCGCTTCAAAGGGCTTTCTATCATCTCGGTTTACATGCCCTCAGGTTCAAGTTCACCCGAAAGACAAGAGGCTAAATACCGCTACCTCGATAGCTTCTTACCTCACCTCGTCAAGCTCAAGAAATCCGGACGTGAGATTATTCTGTGCGGTGATGTCAATATCGCTCATCAAGAAATTGATCTTATGAACTGGAAAGGTAATTTGAAAAATTCTGGGTTTCTACCAGAAGAGCGCGCATGGCTTACCAACTTATTTGACAAGGTGGGCTATGTGGATGTGTATCGTAAGCTAGAACCTAAAGCAGGGGAGTCCTGCTACACCTGGTGGAGCAATCGCGGTCAAGCCTATGCCAAGAATGTTGGGTGGCGCATTGATTACCATATCAGCACACCTGGTATAGCTAACTCTGCCAAAAAAACAGCTGTCTATAAGGATCAGCGCTTTTCAGATCATGCGCCTCTGATCGTAGATTACGACTGGAAAATCTAACGCTTAATATTAGTCAGAATCTTTTTTAATCTGCACTACTTTGAAATGTATCGTCGCCCAAATTAATAAGAGTACGGGCGCTCCAATAATGGCAGTGCCATAGAAGAATGCTGGATAACCAAATGAGTCCACAAAGACGCCTGAAAAGCCCGCCAACCATTTGGGAAGTAACAACATCATCGAGCTAAATAAAGCATATTGCGTGGCTGAATAACGAATATTGGTTAGTGCTGACAAGAAGGCTATGAAGGCTGCGCTGGCAATGCCAGAACTCAGATTATCTGCTGAGATAACCCAAATTAAGCCTTGCAAATCATGCCCTTGGGTTGCCAACCATGCAAACAGTACATTACTGAGGGCTGACAGTACTGCCCCTAAAAATAAAATTCGTAGGACCCCAAATCGTAGCGTTAAGACGCCGCCTATAAAAGCACCGACTAAAGTCATGATGACACCAAACACTTTACTAACTGCTGCAACTTCATCTTTGGTGTAACCCATATCTACATAAAAGGGGTTGGCCATAATGCCCATCACGACATCACTAATGCGATAGATCGCAATCAAAGACAAAATCAAAATAGCATGCCAATGATAGCGATGGATAAATTCGGCAAAAGGTTCAATCAAAGTTTGGTGAAGCCAAGCTTTGGCATTACGTGCTTTGGGAAGATCAACACGAGCAGGCTCCTTACTCAGCAAAGTAGTCAGAACTCCAACACCAATAGAGGCTGCCATGCAAAGATACGCAAACTGCCAAGCGCCTGGATCATAGGTCCCCGAACCAGCTTCAGCACGA
>JABMMT010000332.1 GCA_013205155.1 Betaproteobacteria bacterium
AAAGGCTTGCTCAGCATCGGTACAAACTCCAGAAGGGGTAGTCACTATGACTGGTATCTGCAAGGGCGCTGGAATGATTCATCCGAATATGGCAACGATGCTGGGCTTCATAGCAACTGATGCAGGTTTTGCTCCAGGTTTGCTGGCAAGCTTGACTCGTGAGGTTGCTGACCAATCATTTAATGCCATCACTATTGACGGTGATACTTCGACAAATGATTCTTTCATCATTATGGCGACCGGGAAATCTGCAGTTCAGGTTCAATCGATGAATAACCCAAGCTACGCAATCTTGTGTGATGCATTGATTACTTTGGCTAGAAAATTAGCGCAAATGATTGTGCGAGATGGTGAAGGTGCTACTAAGTTGATAACCATAGAGGTATTAGGCGGGAAGACTATAGAGGAATGTCGTTCAGTTGCTAAAGCGGTTGCCCACTCGCCTTTAGTCAAGACGGCTTTTTTTGCCAGCGACCCTAACCTAGGTCGAATCTTGGCTGCCATTGGCTATGCTGGAATTACAGATCTTGATGTTGGTAAAGTCCAGATGTGGTTAGGCGATGTATGGGTTGCTAAGGATGGTGGGCGCAACCCTAGCTACCAAGAGGCAGACGGACAAAGGGTAATGCAAGCTTCGGAAATTACGATCAAGATTGATTTAGGTCGTGGTACTGCCACGCAAACGATATGGACCTGTGATTTATCGCATGACTATGTTTCGATTAACGCCGACTATCGTTCTTAAAAGAGCCCATGATCATGAATGAAAAATTAGAGCAACTTTTAAATCATCTGGAAACTTTCTTACCTAAGCCTTTAACAGAGGATGAGTGGAAGTCTTCTACTGCATTTAGATGGCGCAGACGCGATAGCATCTTTGGCAGTATTGGATTTATGCAGCCGGTCAAGCACGTTTCTGACATTACCTTTGAAGATCTTAAAAACATTGATCGTCAACGTGACGCTATTCGGGACAACACTAAAAACTTTATTCAAAAAAAGCCTGCTAATAATATTTTACTCACCGGAGCTAGAGGCACAGGTAAGTCTTCACTCATTAAAGCAAGTTTGCATGAATTTGCTAGTCAGGGATTGCGTTTGGTCGAGGTGGAGAAGGATCATTTAACTGATCTCGCAGATATTGCCGATATCTTGGCCGAACGACCTGAACGCTTCATTGTTTTTTGTGATGATCTGTCTTTTGATGAGGGAGAATCAGGCTATAAGGCCATGAAATCAGCCCTTGACGGCTCGGTTTCTGCTCAGGTCGACAATATTCTGATTTATGCCACCTCGAATCGGCGTCATCTTTTGCCTGAATATATGAAAGATAACGAAAGCTATGCTTATGGCGATGATGGAGAAATTCATCCAGGTGAAGTGGTTGAAGAAAAGATTTCTTTATCAGAGCGATTTGGTTTGTGGTTATCGTTTTATCCACCAAAACAAGATGAGTATTTGGCAATCGTGGCACATTGGCTGACTCATTTTGGTTCAAGTGCTGCGCAAATTGAAGCGGCGCGCTCTGAAGCCTTAATCTGGGCGCTAGAGCGTGGCTCACGTTCAGGCCGTGTTGCGTGGCAATTTGCAAAACATTGGGCTGGATCTCAAGCTTAAGATCGTTTTATTTTTATGACTCAACAACGCCCTGTCACTGAAGTTGCGGCTGGAATTTTATTGGATGCTCAAGGCCGCTACTTGTTAGGTCAAAGACCAGCAGGCAAACCATATGCAGGTTACTGGGAAGTGCCCGGTGGAAAGATTGAAAAAGGGGAGTCTGTTTTTGCTGCTCTAAAGCGTGAGCTGCAAGAAGAGTTGGGCATTGAGATTCAATCTAGTGAAGAGTTAACCATTCTTGAGCATGATTATCCTCATGCATATGTGCGCCTGCATGTGAGTGTGATTCGACATTGGTCTGGCACACCTCAAGGTTGCGAGGGTCAGGCTTTATCTTGGGAATTATTGGATGCTCAAACCCCCTCAGTTGAGCCCCTCTTACCAGCCGCTTGGCCAATGCTGGAGAGGCTTAGGGACTTATTAGCTTAAAACTGACAGAGCGTTAGTTTGAATGGCACATCCACATTGACTAACTGCGCCTTTTTATCGCGATCCGATTTTAGAAACCGAACGGAAAGTAAATATTTATTGGCGCTGATTTCTGAAAAGAGCGTGTCATCTTCAACGGCCAAGCGCATTAATTGATAGACCTTACCAGAGGGCGCCTGTTGAAACGATCCATTATGTGCAAGCATATCTTTTGCTTCGCCTGATTGACGAAGCAAACGTAAAAATAATTGACAAGCTTCTTGCCATGGCAAGAGCGGCCTAACAAAATTATCTAGCAATGCACGGCGCTCAGTTGACGGACTATTTTTCCAGGCGTGATAGCTAGGTAAATCGATTGGACTTGTTCCCCCTGGAATATTTAATCTAGTGCGGATGGTGTTTAACCATTCACTTTCTGAGATTATAAGATTGGGCCGGCCCATTGAGTTGTTAATACTCCTGGCTACAGCATCAATTTCAGAAATAGTAAGTGAGAGTGTTTCTTGATCAACCTTTTGTGAGGACTTTAGGCCATTGAGGACATATTTTTGACGCTCAAATTCTTTTAAGAGTAAAGACTTAATATCACCGCGTGAGCCAATGTCACCTAGCTCAAACAAAATCGAGATCGCATTGTGGTGCAATTCAGGGTCATCGGAGCGATTGAAATGATTAAAACGCGCGAATAAATACTCCAGACGGAGCATGCTTCGTACTAATTCATTAAAAGGATATTCGTAAACAATCACAAGCCCATATTCTATGACGAACTGAGTTAGGGCTTCCTAATCCCTAGAATTTTTCGGTGCAATTCTTGTGCCGCTGATTTGAGCTCAGATAACTCACCTTGGTTATCAATCACAGCATTTGCAAGCGCAAGACGCTCTTGGCGACTTGCCTGAGCTTTTAATATCGATTCGACCTCAGTTCTGGTTAAATTGCTGCGGTGCATTACTCTTTGAATTTGGATCTCTTCTGGGCAGTCCACCACGACTAGGTAGTCAATTTGGTCGATCCATGTTCCTGATTCAATCAGTAAGGGCACTACCAAGAGAAGGTAAGGGGCACCAGCATCGGCAAGCTGACCTGCCTGTCTCAGTGTTTCTTGACGGATTAGTGGATGAGTGATTGCTTCAAGTGCCTTTTTAGCCTCAAGGTTTTGAAACACTAGGGAGCGCATCTTAGCCCTATCTAAAGCCCCGCTACTGTCAATAAATTCAGTTCCGAAGTAATCCTGAATCAGGGGGATAGCCTTTCCTCCTGAGGCGGTTATTTGATGTGCGATGAGATCGGTATCAACGATTCCAGCACCTAATTGAGCCAATAGATCACTTACAGCCGTTTTGCCAGAGCCAATGCCTCCAGTAAGGCCAATGAGCGGCAAGCCCATTTTCAATGTACCTAACTTAGCTTGCCCAGCAGGAGGGATGGGATGATCTGTGGCCATAACAGCTCAATAATGCCAGCAAAGGCCAGAAACGGTCCAAAAGGAAATGCCTGGCGAGAGCTTTGTTTTTGCCATTTAAGGTAAGCCATGCCCCCAATCACGCCAGTGATTGAAGCAATGAGTAGGATGCTCGGTAGAGCAGTCCAGCCTAACCAAGCTCCAAGGGCTGCTAACAGTTTTGCATCCCCCATCCCAATACCATTTTGATCCTTAAAGAGGCGATAAAGATTATTTAAGAGCCAAAGAAAACCGTAGCCAATGAATGCTCCGATGACGGAGTTGGCAATATCAACAAAGCCAGAATGGGAAAAGTAATTAAAGACAATCCCAGCAACGATCAGCGGCAATGTAATGAGGTCTGGAAGTCTAAAGGTGCGTACATCGATATAGCTTAAGTACAGCAGTATCAGAATCAGTATTACGCGAATGAGATCAATATTGTTAGGGGGGCTCATTACACAATCTGTCCAAGGTTAAAAATAGGGAGATACAAGATGATGACTAAGCTACCAATGATTATCCCCACAATCATGATTAAAAGGGGTTCAATAGTTTGGCTGAGGGTGTTTAGTCGATTACTGAGCTCTGATCCCAAAATATTGGCGCGCTTACGAAGCATGTCATCAAGTGACCCACTTTCAGAAGCAATCCTGAGTAACTGTAGTGTTTCTATATCGAATAGGGTGTGTTTTGGATCGACTCTGATTAATGCTTGACCTAAAGGCCAGCCCCGTGCGAGCTGCTTAAATATCTCTGCGCTGAAGTCATGACTTAACCAATGGTTTGATGATTGGGCTGTTACTCGCAGTGCATCTGGCAATGAAAGTCCTGATGAGATGAGGTGACCTAGAGTGCGACACCAATACGTCAATGTTGCCAGTCTCAATAATTGGCCAAGTATAGGAATACGAAAGCTCAAACGGTCGAATTGCCTTTGAAGGCGTATGGACTTTATCCAGCTTATGTAAAAAATGATGACGCTTAGTAACAGACCTAAGCCCATTTCTAAAAAGTAATGCTCAAACAAGGAGGAGATCTGTATTAGAAAGCGGGTAGGCCCAGGAAGATCTGCCTGAAAATGGGCAAACACCTCTTTAAATACAGGCACTACCCAAATGATCATGATGATGATGAGCGCTAGAGAAGTTGTTAGTGTGATGATGGGGTAGGCAAGTGCTTGCTGCACTTTACGACGTAGTTCAATTTGTGCTTCGAGTTGTTGGCAGATGGTGGCAAGAGCCAGTTGAATATCTCCTGTACGCTCACTCACACTAATCAGATTAATAAATTCCATTGAGAAGCGATCGCAATCTAAACGCAGGGATTGTGACAAGCTATGTCCATTTTTTAAATGAGAGTGAATCTTTTTCAACCATATGTGCCATGGCTTGGGCGCAGTTTGTTCTATCAGCTCAATAGCATTGAGGAGGGCTAATCCGGCCTGCATTAAAGTGAGGAGTTGCTGGGCAAAGTGAAGTTGGTTTTGCTTTGACAGTTTCTGATTCATGAGCAAGTACCCACCTCCGCATCTAGAGCATCCTGTTTAATCCAACCTCTTTCAATATGATGCATTCCTGCAGCATGCATCGTGGGGTAACTTAACCCCGGGTTAAAGATATGTGAGGTATCTAGTACTTCATGAACTCCCAAGCGTCCAAAGAAGCCCGTACCGTTGCAGGTCTTACAGATGGGTCTTTTTGAGGAGCTTCCACTATGACAATGAAGGCAGATTTTGCGTACTAAGCGTTGTGAGCTAATACTCCGGATACACGATTCAAGTGAATTTTGATCGACCCCTAGGTTTTGTAGTCTGGATAATGCTGATCTAGCGTTACGGGTATGTAAGGTACTTAAAACAAGATGGCCGGTTTGCGCTGCCTGTATGGCAAGTTCAGCGCTAGCCCGATCCCGAATCTCGCCAATCATGATGACATCAGGATCTTGTCTGAGAAGGGCCCGAATGATCGTAGAAAAGTCGAGTCCTGCCCGTGGGTGGTATGCAACTTGATTGATACCTGGCAAGCGTATTTCAATTGGATCTTCAATTGAACAAATATTGCGATGAACATGATTCAATGTCTGTAAGCAGCTATATAAGGTGCGTGTTTTGCCGCTGCCAGTTGGACCGGTAACCAGGATTAAGCCATTTTTTTGGCGTAGTGCATTTTTGAAAATCTGTAGTTGCTCCGGCAATAATCCTAATTGCTCTAAAGCAAGCTCTTCAATTCGGTTTGGCAGAATGCGGATCACTGCCTTTTCTCCATAGAGTGTCGGCAAGATGGATACTCGACAATCTAAATCAGGCTTAGAAAAATCATGACCGATACAAAGACGACCATCCTGCGGGGTGCGCTTCTCGGCAATATCGAGTCTAGCCAGAATCTTGATCCGGGTGATCAGGCGTTCGTGAAGTTCAGCGGAATGTTGGGAGTGCTCTTGTAGTAAGCCATCTACCCGAATGCGAACTAGGGTCCTATGTAAGCCTACCTCAATATGGATATCACTCGCTCTAGAGTCAATCGCATCAACCGTGATTTCATGCCAGATACGAATAATGAGTGAGTCATCAGGATGTCCGCTCAATCTTGACTGCTGCTGAAAGCGGGTCGATACAGTTTGACGGTTTTAATGCCATGTTCATCAAATTGGACTATTTCCATCGCAATGCCTGCAATGCGGATACTAACGTCATGGTCAGGAATGGCCTCAAGCTTATCGAGCAGCAAACCATTGAGGGTGCGGGGGCCATCTAGCGGTAAATTAAGATTCAGGAGGCGATTGAGGTCCCGAAGTGAGGCAGTGCCACTTGCTAAATAGGTGCCATCTGCAAGCCAACGAGGATCAGTAGATAGGTTTGAGAAAGATGTGGTGAATTCACCAATAAGCTCTTCAACGATGTCCTCAAAAGTCACTAGACCTAAAACTTCACCATATTCATTCACGACCAAACTCAAGCGCTGTTGATTATCTTGAAAGAATTGCATCTGCTGTAAGACTGGTGTACCACTAGGAATAAAATAAGGTTCGCTCAACAAAGATTTAAAATCTTCATGTTTGAGATCGGTATCCCCTAAAAGCGAGAGTGCCTTTTTAACAGAAAGAATACCAATCATGCGCTCGGAATCGACGTCGCATACTGGTAGCTTATTGTGATAACAAGTCTCAAGTTGCTGAACTACTTCGTCAATTGGCCTAGAAAGATCGAGTATCTCAATCTTTGATCGAGGTGTCATCACGTCATCAACACTAATATTTTCCAAGTTGAAAAGGTTCAACAAGATATTACGATGGTGATTAGAGACGAAGCGGTTTGACTCAAGTACCAAGCTCCGCAACTCTTCTTTACTCATTGCTCTGGAATCGGATGAAGACTGTAGACCAAAGATTTTCATTAGGCCAGATACAAAGCTATTGATAAACCAAAGTAAGGGTCTGAAAATAAACGTTAAGGGAAGGATGATCCAGCCCACATTCGAAGCAATTTTTTCTGGAAAGGCTGCCCCGATGACTTTGGGGGTGATTTCGCTAAAGACAATAATCAATAGCGCGACCACTAATGTGGCAATCGTTAGGACAAGACCACTGTCTCCAAAAATGTGTAACGCAATACCGGTGACCAAAATAGGTAGTACCGTATTGATTAAGTTATTCGAAATCAACAACACTGAAAGTAGAGAATCAATTCGTTTCAGCAGTCTTTCGGCCAGTGCGGCGCCAGCATTGCCACTATTGGCCATGGCACGCAGTCGGTGGCGATTTGATGACAGCATGCTGGTCTCTGCCATGGAGAAAAAGCCAGAGAGTGCGAGTAAAAAGATAACTAAGGCTAATTGACCTAAAAAGGGCCAATCCTCAAAAAAGTTGTCCATGTGTTCTGCCTGCAATAAGTAAGGATGATTCAATATAGCAAAGTGCAATTTCACAAGCTATAGCTAGGGCTGAAAGCAGGGTCATCCAATCCCTCTAATCTATGTGAGAATCTTCCTTATGGCTAGCTCTGGATCAAAACTCTCTTTTGACCTTCAATACTGCATCATTAAGGCACCTTTTGGGTGTTTGGGGATCGAGACAGAAATGGTTGATGGCAGCCTGATGGTCTCCAAAATTGACTATTTACCTGCAACTAGTGTTTTGAAAAAGCCACAAAATCAATTGGCCAAAGAGGCTGCAAGGCAATGTAATGCCTATTTTCAAAATCCGCATCATCAGTTTGATCTTCCTTTAAAGCCAAAGGGTACCGAGCATCAATCTATGGTTTGGAAACGCGTTTTAGAAATTCCAGTCGGCAAAACTTCCACCTATGGAAAGATCGCTCAGAAAATCAAGAGTGGTGCAAGAGCGGTAGGCACTGCCTGTGGCGCTAATCCCTACCCTCTCGTCACTCCCTGTCATCGTGTGGTTTCTGCTCAAGGCTTGGGCGGCTTTATGAAAGAGGATGCCCCAGGCTTTTATCGCCAAATTAAAATATGGCTTTTACAACATGAAGGGGTGATTTAACCCTAGCCAGTAGGATTAGCTTCTAGTCATTTTTCTTAGAGAGCCGGTAGAAAATTGAAAAAATGCTTTCATCATCAGATCATTAGTCGCTGCGATTTTAGTGAAGCCATAAAAAGCCATAACAGTCTTACGAGAAAGTTTGAACTCATCCTTGGAGATAGATTGCTTGCTAGCAATCCTTGAGAGAGTCATCCCAGCCAAGCCAAAGGCTAAAAAGCAAAACTGCCGCATCCCTTTTTCTTGCTTAGGAATTAATTGGATATAACGTAAGGAATCTTCCAGTTTTTGATAGGCAATACAAAGTAACTCAGTCTGACTAATATTGACAGGTTTCCAAGAAACACCTCGGGCTTTATCTTCTGGAGAGTCTTTCAGAATATTAGTCATTTGTAGCGCTTGACCAAATGCGATAGCTAGATCTTCATGATTCTTTATCTGTTTTGCAAATTCAGGGGAATGATTACTAAAGATGGTGGTGAGGAGTTCTCCCACCACTCCCGCTACGACATAACAATATTCTTCGAATTCTTTAAGGTCTTTAAGGCCCGCCTCATTTTGCTTGCCATGAAAGTGTGACATGCCATTGGACATAATAGAAATGCAGCGACTGACTGCAGCTTGATCACTATGAGAGCAGGTATGCAAAATACGTAGAACGGTTGGAGTATGAATAATTAAATCGAGCTCATCTTGATTTGTATAATTTTTGAGCGCAAGCAAGCAAGGTTCAACGAAAGCATCTACTGGTAATTTTTCAAGAACTGCATCTAAAAAAAGTTGAGAAAGCGTTTGTTTGCTGTTGGGACTTAAATCAGCGGCATCTTCAATCGTGTCTACTATTCGACAGAGCAAGTAAGTATTGCCAACCACTTTCTCCATCACTGGGGGTAGCAGCGGAATGGTCAGTGCAAAGGTACGGGAGACTGAACCCAGAATGGTTTTCTGATAGGCCAAATCGGCATTAGGGTTCTCTTTTGGGCTGTTCACCCTGGAATTATGTCAGACTAGCCTGCCTCAAATTGCTACTTATCCCATTATTGCCAAAAGTGACATGGCCATATAATTTGAGCAATTTCCTCAAGGAGAAACTGGGCGATGTTGATTTGGTTTGTCATTATCTATTGGGTGGTATCAGTAGGCATTGGCTTATGGGCTGCCCTGCGCGTGAAAAATACTGCAGACTTTGCTGCAGCTGGCCATAGCTTGCCTTTGCCAATTGTCACAGCAACTGTTTTTGCTACCTGGTTTGGATCTGAGGCTGTTTTAGGCATACCCGCTATCTTTTTGAAAGAAGGTTTGGGGGGCATTGTCTCCGATCCCTTTGGCTCATCACTGTGTTTGATTTTGGTGGGCCTCTTTTTTGCTAAACATCTCTATAACCGTCGCATGCTCACTATCGGTGATTTCTTTCGGGAAAAATATGGTCGTACGGTAGAAGTGCTTGTGACTCTCTGTATTGTGGTTTCTTATCTTGGATGGGTCGCTGCTCAAATTAAAGCGCTCGGCTTGGTATTCAACGTCGTTTCAGATGGCAGTATTTCTCAGACCGCTGGCATGATTATTGGCGCAGGAAGCGTACTCATCTACACCTTGTTTGGTGGCATGTGGTCCGTCGCAATTACAGACTTTATCCAGATGATCATTGTTGTGATTGGCATGCTTTATATCGGTGGCGAGATGACTGCTCAAACGGGTGGGATTAGCGTAGTGATTGAGCATGCTGCCGCCGCTGGCAAATTTAGCAATTTCTGGCCTGATATGAATCTAGCTTCGATTCTAGGGTTCACTGCGGCTTTATGTACGATGATGTTGGGCTCGATTCCGCAACAAGACGTTTTTCAGCGAATCACTTCATCTAAGAATGTGAATATAGCGGTACAAGCGGCTATCTTGGGCGGCGTACTCTATTTTATCTTTGCATTTATACCGCTGTACTTAGCCTATTCGGCAACATTGATTAATCCAGAATTAGTGAAAAAATATTTGGATACTGATCCACAGATGATTTTGCCAAAATTGATCTTGAATCATGCGCCGATATTTGCACAAGTGATGTTCTTTGGCGCTCTTTTATCGGCCATTAAGAGTTGCGCCAGTGCAACTTTATTAGCGCCCTCAGTAACCTTTGCAGAAAATATTGTTCGTGGCTTCTTTAAGCATTTAACGGATCATGATTTACTGAAAATTATGCGAATCACAGTCTTATGTTTTTCGGTAGTGGTGACTTTTTTCGCAATCAATTCTGAATTATCTATTTTTAAAATGGTAGAAAGTGCTTATAAGGTCACTTTAGTGGCCGCTTTTGTGCCCCTGGCTTTTGGGGTGTACTGGCCTAGGGCAAATTCTTTAGGGGGGTTGTTAGCGGTTATTTGTGGCTTAACGGTTTGGATTGGTTGCGAGATTTTTGCTCCCAAGAGCATATTGCCTCCTCAGTTAGCGGGCCTATTTGCTAGCATTGCAGGCATGTTGCTTGGAAGCTTGCTGCCAAAAGATATGCTCAAGATAGTTTAAAGAGCCTGTTGCCTATAAATTAGGCAATATCATTTTGTAGCCCCGCAAAATATTCTCATCTAGTATGAGAGTAGTTCAAAATTTTATTCTTAGGGAGTTCCTATGAAAATCTGTGTAATCGGTGGGGGCGGTGCTATTGGCGGTTACCTTGCTGTGATGTTGGCACGAGCGGGAAATACTGTCACAGTTGTGGCACGGGGGGCAACCTTAGCGGCCATTAATGAGCGTGGCCTTGCCTTAATTATGGATGACCAGCCAGAGCCATTAGTGGCAGAGGTGAAGGCGGTTGCAAAAATCAGCGATGCAGAAACTCCAGATGTCGTCATTCTGGCAGTAAAAGCGCATCAAGTTGAGCCGATTATTAATGACTTAGCCGCCATCATGGGGCCAGAGACTATTTTAATTCCAATGCAAAACGGAATTCCATGGTGGTATTTCCAAAAGCTGAGTGGCGATTATCAAGATCACTCAGTAGAAACAGTTGATGCTGGTGGTCTTGCGAAAAAAGCAATTAACCCCAATAACGTTATTGGCTGCGTTGTATATCCAGCAACATTTACCCAAGCTCCTGGCGTGATTCGTCACGTTGAAGGCAATCGCTTCCCCTTGGGGGAGTTAGACGGTCAAAACACAGATCGTATTCAGAAGATTTCCGAGATGATGACTGCTGCTGGATTTAAGTCGCCTATTTTGGACGATATTCGCTCAGAGATATGGCTGAAGTTGTGGGGCAACATGACGTTCAATCCAATTAGCTCGCTTACTCATGGGACGCTAGAAGGAATATGCCAGTACCCATTAACCAAAGAGTTGGCGCGCAATATGATGGCTGAGGCTCAGACGATCGCTGAAAAACTGGGTGTGACTTTCCGAGTGGATATTGAGCGTCGTATTGCAGGCGCTGAAAAAGTAGGTAAGCACAAGACCTCGATGTTGCAAGACTTAGAAGCGGGTCGCAGTTTGGAGATTGACGCTTTATTGGGTTCGGTCATTGAGCTGGGCAAGATTACTCAGACTCCAACTCCTTGCTTAAATACGGTCTTTGCATTAACAAAGTATTTAGATGAAAACGTTCAAGCCTCTAAAGGCAGTTTGGCATTGCCATCTGTATCTGGTTACTAAGTTAGTGCATTCAGGGTCAAAAGGGTAATACGCTTTATTAAAAACCCCTTGCTATGGTAAGTAGCAAGGGGTTTTTGTTATGCCAAATGGAGCGATTATTCGAAACGATTGTCTAGGCGCCCAACGCCATCAATAATGATGCTGACATTGCTGCCCGGCTTCATAGAGCCCACGCCAACCGAAGTTCCACAGGCGATGATGTCACCTGGTAATAGCGGTACATCTTGCGAGATAAGGCTGACCAACTTTGCGGGTGGGAAGATCATATCTGCGATAGGATAATTTTGGCGCTCTTGATCATTCAAAATGGTCTTAATATGGAGTTTGCTTGGATCTACATCGGTAGTAATGTAGGGTCCAAAGACACCAAAGGTATTAAAGCTTTTTGAACGCGTCCATTGCGCGTAACCAGGATCGCGATTGAGAATTTCAATAGCAGTCACATCATTGATACAGGTGTAGCCAAAGATCGCATTCGAAGCTTCTTGTTCGCTGACTTGATAGCAAGATTTGCCAATCACAATACCTAATTCTCCCTCATAAACAACTTTGCCTGCATAGGATTTTGGGGTGCGAATCACTTGATTGGCAGCTAAAAAAGAATTATTACCTTTCAGAAAATAAAGGGGTTCTGCTGGCACTGCATGTTCCAGTTTCGTGACTAGTGCATAAAAGTTATCTACCATGGCGACCATTTTGGATGGTGTGCAAGGAATATCGATGGTGACCTCTGAAAGTTTGAGGGTCTCTCCAGTTGCCTTGGGTTGATTAAACAGGTCACCGGAATACACGGCAATAAGATCGCCTTGTACTTGTCCTAAACCATCTCTACCTTGGTGTTGATATCTAAGCCATTGAGTCATAATGAGTTCCTGTAAAGTTTAATATTTGATAAACAATATCTTACAGGGATGTATTGATGGCAAAGACTTCCGAACTGACTTTTGCGCCAGAACAGGATCAACCGGTTCGCTATATAGAGCGCACCCGTAGCTATTATTTAGGTTTGGGTTACGACAATCCTTATGTTTGGGCGCATTACGTCAATGTGCCGTTTTCTCGTTTACAAAAACCGTTAAACCAATCTGTATTGGGGTTGATCACCACTGCTGTGCAATTTGACCCAAGCAAAGGCCCTCAAGGACAAGGAGCGGCTTATAACGCTGAGGCAAAGTTTTATCAACCTTATAAGAGCCCAATTAATCAGAAGCAAGATTTAAGAATTGCCCATGTGGGTATTGATCGCAAAAACGCCAATATGGAAGAAATCGAATGCTGGTTTCCCTTGGCTGCGGCAAGGCGTGTGGTGGAGATGGGAAGACTCAGAATGGTATCCCCAAACTTTTATGGCTTACCAACGAATCGCAGTCAGCGCCACACATTAGAAATTGATGCGCCTATTATTTTAGAAATGTTGCGCTCAGATAATGTTGATGTAGCAGTACTCATTCCAAACTGTCCTATTTGCCATCAAAGTCAAAGTTTATTAGCGCGCTATTTGGAAGAGGCTGGAATTACTACTGTGGTGATGGGAGCGGCCAAAGATATTGTCGAATATTGCGGAGTACCGCGACTATTATTTAGTGATTTTCCTTTAGGAAATGCTGCAGCTCGACCAAATGATCAAGCATCACAAGATTTGAATTTCGAATTGGCATTGCGTCTTTTAGAGTCGGCGCCAGCTCCAAGAACTACCGTGCAATCACCGCTGAGATGGTCTACCGATCCCATGTGGAAAAGGGATTACTCCAATCTGGAGAGCTTATCTGAGCAAGAAATCGCACGCTTAAGAGATGAAGCCGAGAAGGTTCGATTGACCGCACGTGAACTGAGGGTGAAGAGCGTCGGTACTTAATTAAGATTGTCTAGCCAGAGAATATTCACACAGGGCACGTATGGCGTTCGTGGCTTCATTATCAGGAAATTCTTGAATACAGCTTAAAGCTAAATCTACTTCGCGTTTAGCAGCAGCCTGGGTGTAATCTAGGGCGCCAGAGCTTTGCACGGCACGTAAAATTTGTGCAAAGACGTCATCTGGTAAATCTTGGTTTTGTTCTATCGCTGAACGAACTAATAAACGCTCTTCAGAGCTGCCGTGTTCCAATAGATAAATAAGTGGGAGTGTAGGCTTGCCTTCACGTAAATCATCGCCAGCATTTTTCCCCATTTGCGCGGCGTTCGCGGTGTAGTCTAAAAGATCATCCATCAACTGAAATGCGGTGCCGATATGTCTTCCAAAGGCGGCAGCTTGTTCGCGTTGAGTTTTGCTGGCATTAGCCAAAATCGCACCAAGCTCGGCAGATGCCTCGAACAATTTTGCCGTTTTATAGCGAATCACTTGAAGATAGCTTGCCTCATCAACTTCCGGGTCATTCATATTCAGTAATTGCAATACTTCACCTTCGGCAATCGTATTGGTAGCATCTGACAGAATTTCCATCACCCTTAAGTCTTTGGGTACCACCATCATCTGGAATGCTCGGGAGTACAAAAAATCGCCTACTAAGACACTTGCTGCATTGCCAAACGCCGCATTGGCGGTTTCACGGCCTCTTCTCAGGGTAGATTCGTCAACCACATCATCATGCAGCAAGGTGGCTGTGTGGATAAATTCGACTACTGCCGCCATCTCTAGGGCATGGGGGTTTACTTGGCCATTGGTCAATGCCTTTGCCACCAGCATTAGTAGGGCAGGTCTGACGCGTTTCCCACCAGCCTGGATGATGTAGGCCGAGATTTGGTCAATTAAGGCGACTTTTGATGCCAAATTTAGGCGAATAACTGCATCTAAAGCCTTGAAATCTAAGGAAATTGGGGCCAGTATTTGGCTTAAGTCATTGGTTTTGACAGTGCTCGTCATGCAAGATATAATAATGGGCTTAGCTTCTCCAGGGTGGATTAGCTTAAATGTAAATATTAATTAAGGTTTCAAACCATGTACGCGGT
>JABMMT010000333.1 GCA_013205155.1 Betaproteobacteria bacterium
AACCCCGACCCCCATGTCCTTAAAGCGCCTAGAAAAGGTTTTAGCAAGCTTGCGTTAAGTCAAATCCTCGCGGCTTTGAAGGTCTTTTTTTGGCCCTTGATTGCTTACAATATAGCAATGTATATATTTACTACTTTTCTAAGATCTCGCATTCTCGGATTAACTGGGCTTTTATTTCTTTTTCTCAGCCCATTCGCGTTCGCGCTGCCAAGCGCTTTGGCTGAACCCAAATTAGCTGTCATTCTCAATTCAGGAGATGCGTCTGTTAGCTTAATTGATATGCCAACACGCAAAGTGGTGAAGACGCTAGCGGTTGGCAAGGAGCCTCATCATTTAATGATGACACCTGATGAGAAGACATTATTGATTGCCAATGCTGTTGGTAATGATGTGGTCTTAATGAATCCAACGACTGGTGAGCTCACAGGTAGGATCCCAAACATCATCGATCCATATCAAATCGGCTATTCGCCAAACTATAAATGGTTTGTGGCTAACGGTAATCGATTAGATCGTGTAGATATTTATGCTGCTGATGGCGCAAATCTAAAGTTAGCAAAGACTGTAAAACTAGCAAAGACACCAAGTCATATTGCCTTTACAGCCGATAGCAAAATTGCTTTTATTACTCTGCAAGACTCTAATGAGTTGGCTGCGATTGATTTAGATACTCAAAATGTACTTTGGAAAATGCCCACTGCTAAGGTTCCTGCCGGCTTATGGATGACTCCAGGCGATCAGTATTTATTGCTTGGCGCAACCGGCGAAGATAATGTACAAGTCATTGACTGGAAAAACCGTAAAGAAGTAAAGCGCATTGTTACTGGTAAAGGGGCGCACAATTTCCGTCCTCTCGGCGATAAAAAACACGTCTTTGTAACCAATCGTATGGCCTCTTCTATTAGCATGATTAATATGCAGACCTTAGAGAAGGTGGGAGACATTACCGGTTTACCTGCGGGTCCAGACGATATGGAAATTACGCCTGATGGTAAGACACTATGGGTTACTCTTCGGTTCTCCAAAAAGGTGGGGGTGATTGACATCCCATCAATGAAGTTAATGACAGTCATCCCGGTTGGAAAGTCTCCTCACGGTGTTTTCTTTTATCCAAGAGCTGCGTGGGAATAGGATGTTGAGGCAGCTAAGGCAGCTAAGCTATCTTTCCAGAGGTCTTATAGCCGCAGTTTTAATTGGCTGCTGTTCATTTAAGGTTAGCGCTCAGCCCCAGAGCTGTAATAAGACTGTTTACCTCTCTTTTGATACAGGTAATATGTCTGTCGCAGAAAAAGTGGCGGAGATTTTGAAGCGTCAAGATGTAAAAGCTACTTTCTTTCTTTCCAACGAAAAAACATATCGGGGTGACTTCGCTTTAGATGATTCTTGGCAAGCCTACTGGCAAGCTAGAGTCTGGGAGGGCCATCACTTTGGCAGCCATACCTATGATCATATGTATTTTGTTAAGGATGGACCGAAGGGTGAAGTATTTGAAAAGCCCCAGTTTGGACCGAAGGCCGGAATGACTTTGCTCTATAACGAAGCAAGTATGTGTAAGGAAATTCGGCGAGTTGATCAACGCTTTATAGAATTGACTGGTCAGCCTATGGAAAAAATTTGGCGTGCACCTGGAGGTAAAACATCTCCAACTCTCATTCGTATGGGGGATATGTGTGGGTATCAACATATGGCTTGGGCAGGGGCTGGTTTTCTAGGCGATGAATTAGATTCTGATAAACATCCCAATGAGAAATTGCTCACAAAGGCAAGCAAAAGCATTGCTGATGGTGATATCACCATGGCCCACCTAGGTATTTGGTCTAGAAAAGATCCTTGGGCGCCTGCTGTACTGGAGCAATTGATTGTGAATCTCAAAAATCGTGGATTTTGTTTTGGATTACTACCCAAATCCCATTTAAATAAGTCAAAATAAGCTATGGACTTTAGTTTAATCACCACTTCAATTTCGAATGCTCATGGCAGCGTTCAGGAATGGATTTTTACAAATATTGTAGGGCCCTTACTCTATCAATTCGATCTCATGTCTCTAGCGGAAGATGCATTTGATGGGATTGACTGGTTTCTATTTGGTTGCATGCAAGTTTTATTAATCATATTTGTTTTAAGAATATGGGAACGCTTCAAACCAGCAGAGGCACAAGAACATTTTTCGAAATCTAGCAGGGTAGATATCATCTACTCCTTATTTCATCGCCTAGGAATTTTTCACGGCATACTATTTATTGCTTTATCGGGCTTTTTCTTCGAAATTGATTCTGTTTTGCATGATTTTCGTTTTGAACGCCTGAATGTGGAATCCTGGTGGCCTGGTGTTAGCTCTATTCCTCTCGTGAGCTTTTTCATTTATTTGCTCGTGTTAGATGCTGTAGATTATTTGTACCATCGTGCTTCACATTCTGTTAATTGGTGGTGGCAGTTGCACGCATTGCATCACAGTCAAACCGTAATGACTGCATGGTCTGATAATCGCAATCATCTATTAGATGACATCATGCGCGCATTAACTTTATCTTTAGTGGCCGTATTCATTGGTGTG
>JABMMT010000036.1 GCA_013205155.1 Betaproteobacteria bacterium
AAAAACTGATCCCTAAAGCCCCGGGGAGCCCAAAGATCAAGATCAGAAATAATCTCAAGCCAGCAGGTAGATAAATCCAATGAACCCCTAAGCCATACATTAATTCAGTAGTTAACCAATCATTAAGATAAAACAAGATTAAGTACAAAACCGAACTGAGTGCAAACTCAAAGAGCCAGCCAGCAAAATTGGAAGAGAGCACTTTTAGCATTATTTATGAGTATGGTTTATTTTTTCAAGCTTGCATACAAGTTCCATACAAGTGCGCCTAAGGGCTAATACGGATATACTAATAAAAATTACAAGTTTCCTAATTCAATTCAGTAATCCCCACACCATGCTAACCAATAAAACTTCTTATCTTCGCTTTCTCAATTTACTGGATGCTATCGACCGCATGAATCCTGGTAAAAAGCTCGATCGTACTGAAGAAAGCTTGCTCGATAAAATCGTGCTCGCTTCATTCACTAAAAAAACGATCTTAGTAGGGGATTTAATTTCACTCTCTGAACTAGGGTCCCAGGCTACTTTGCATGGCCGCTTGAAAAATCTCAATGCCATGGGATATATCAAAATGGCTGCTAATGCTGATGGACGGAAAAAAGAGGTAGTGCCAACAAAGCTAGCTTTTAAACGTTATGAAGAAATTTCTAAATGCTTAGAGAAAGCAGCGAAAGCCGGTTAAGGAGCTACTTTGCACAATTTGGTATGTAACAAAAAGCCCTCATGAGAGGGCTTTTTGCTTCTACAGTAATGAATATTTTATTTAAACATTAAACAAGAAGTTTAATACATCTCCATCTTTTACGACATACTCTTTGCCTTCAGCCCGCATCTTACCGGCTTCTTTAGCGCCTGACTCGCCCTTAAAACGAATGAAGTCATCATAGGAAATTGTTTGGGCACGAATAAAACCACGCTCGAAATCCGTATGAATCACGCCTGCTGCCTGAGGAGCTGTATCACCTTGGTGAATAGTCCAAGCCCTTACCTCTTTTACGCCAGCTGTGAAATAAGTATGAAGACCAAGTAAAGAATAGCCTGCTCTGATGACACGATCTAAGCCTGGCTCTTCCATGCCAAGATCAGCCAAAAATTCAATTTTGTCAGCATCATCCAAATCGGCAATTTCAGCTTCAATCGCTGCACATACCGCAACCACCGGTGCATTTTCTTTTGCAGCATGTTGCTTTACTACCTCTAAATGAGGGTTATTAGTAAAGCCGTCTTCTTTCACATTAGCAACATACATTGCAGGCTTTGCAGTAATTAAGCACAGTGGCTGAATGACTAGTTTCTCTTCTGCTGTGAGCGGCAAACTCCGTACCGGTTGAGCAGTATCTAAATGCGCCTGAACTTTAGTCAGCACCGCTACCAAAGCAGCAGCTTCTTTATCATTACCAGACTTTGCAGCCTTAGTTGAGCGATTTAATGTCTTTTCAACAGTGGCTAAATCGGATAGAGCCAGCTCTGTATCAATTACACCAATATCAGCAATTGGATCGATTTTTCCGGCAACGTGGATGACGTTTGGATCCTCAAAACAACGAACGACATGGGTAATAGCATCGGTTTCGCGAATAGTGGCTAAAAATTGATTGCCTAGACCCTCCCCTTTAGAGGCGCCTGCTACCAAACCTGCAATATCGACGAACTCGACTGCGGCTGGCAGAATGCGCTCAGGCTTCACAATTTCAGCCAGTGCAGCTAAACGGGAGTCAGGAACCTCAACGATGCCCACATTAGGCTCAATCGTGCAAAAAGGATAGTTTTCCGCTGCGATTCCAGCCTTGGTAAGCGCATTAAAGAGGGTAGATTTGCCGACATTAGGCAGGCCGACGATGCCACATTTTAAAGACATGGGCTTATTGTAAAGGTGCTGGATTCGATATCATGGAGTTATGTCAGAAGTTCACCCAAAAATCTCCACTAAATCCCCTCCACATCCCATTAAAGTTCGCACCGTAGACGTTGCCGTCATTGGAGGAGGGATTGTTGGCAAAGCTTGCGCCTTAGGACTGGCGCAGCTTGGCCTAAATACTATTGAAATTGCTCCCGATTTGGGGCAAACCGTACCAAGCCCACAAGGAGATCAATGGGGTCAACGGGTTTACGCTTTTTCGCTCAGTACACAAAAATTATTAGCCCATCTACAAATTTGGGATGCCCTAGATCATTCCCGCATTCAAGTTTTAAGGGATATGCGGATTTATGGAGATCGGGGTGAAAAGAATGATCAACTTCACCTATCGGCATTCGAAGCAGGCACACCTCAATTAGCATGGATTGGCGAATCCAATCTGGTTGAACATATTCTTGATCAAGCTTCTCGCTTTCAGAATAAATTAGAGCGCTTAACTGATGTTGTTGAAAAAATAGATACTGATCACGAGGGTGTCACGCTTAATTTAAAAAATGGAGGTGTCATTCAAGCGCAATTAGTGATTGCAGCCGATGGCGCAAATTCACCTATCCGCAGTGAATTGGGAATTAGTACCAGCGAAGAAAGTTATTCTCAAAGCGCTGTTGTGGCCAATTGGATATGCACCTATCCTCACCTTGAAACTGCTTTTCAGTGGTTCTTACCAGGCGGTGACATCATTGCGATGCTGCCCCTGCCAAACAAACAAGTGTCAATGGTTTGGTCAACTTCTCCAGAAAATGCAACTGCACTTTTGAAACTTGACCAAAATGGATGGTCCGAACTTTTAAGCACTATCGCCAATGCTGCTATTGGTAAACAATTGGGTGAACTCACTCTGAATTCAGCGCCTGCAGCTTTCCCATTAAGAAAAATTCGGGCGAGTCGATTTATTGGCCCAGAATCTTCTCCAAAGATTGCCCTGATTGGTGATGCTGCCCACGTGATGCATCCGCTAGCCGGACAGGGCTTAAATTTAGGTCTTCGTGATGTGGCCGTTTTACTCAACATTCTTGGTAAGCGTGAGTCCTTTCGCTCGGTGAATGACCCAGTTCTATTACGTCGTTATGAACGCCAGCGCCAAGGGGACACTACTGCGCTACTGTGGGTCACCGATAAACTGAAAAGATTATTTTCCGCAAACAGCAATCCAGAGCGTCAACTCCGCAATTGGGGTCTTGGGTTAGTCAATAGAAGTCACTTTATAAAACAACGCCTCATTGAACGCGCCTTAGGAGAAATTGATTTTGAATAAATTTTTATCTAGTAGCCTATTCCTCCTTAGCGCTCTTCTTTGCATTGGCAACGCTCATGCACAAGCAGAACAACAACTCAAGACCGAGCTTCAGAAGAAAATAGGTGCCAACGCCAAAGTGCGAAGCGTTTCTCCGTCTCCTGTCCCGGGTCTATATGAAGTGTTAGTTGGTAATGATGTCTTTTATTCAGACAGCACCGGAAAATATCTGATTCAGGGAGAAATTATTGAGCTGGCAACAGGTAAAAATATCACTGAACAAAGAAAAGGTGATTTAAATCGGATTAAGTGGGCCGATCTCACACCAGCCAATGCGATCAAAACAGTCCACGGGAATGGCAGCCGACAATTAGCAGTATTTTCTGATCCGAATTGTGGCTACTGTAAGCGTCTTGACAAGTCATTACAGCAGCTAGATAACGTCACTATCTACACCTATCTGATTCCTATTTTGTCAGCAGACTCAGCTCTCAAATCAAAACAAATATGGTGCTCTAGTGATCCTTATAAGACCTATATAGATTGGATGGTCAATGGGCTTACTCCTAGCGGTAAGAGTGATTGCACCACCCCGCTAGATAAAAATTTGGCTTTTGCAAAGTCTTATGGCATCACTGGTACACCGACCCTTTTCTTTACTGATGGCAGTCGCTTTCCTGGTGCGGTACAGCTTACGGACATTGAAAAGAAATTTAGCTCACTTAAATAAACGTAATGATTCACTCAGATCTTCCTGTAATTCAATACACCATATGGCCAGCTGACCTGCATGGCCATCGCTTTCGGGTCAAGCTGCACATTACTAATCCAGACCCCAATGGTCAAATTTTGGAAATGCCAGCATGGATTCCAGGCAGCTATTTAATTCGAGATTTCAGTAAGCACATTGAATCTATCCAGGCATATACGACTGGGAAAAACATCAAACCTATTTCTTTGGATCGAATTGATAACGACCGCTGGCGCCTGCCTCAGAATTATGCTGCCGTAGACATTATCACTACAGTCTATGCCTTTGATTCCTCAGTGCGAGCAGCCTATCTCGATACTGAGCGAGCATTCTTTAATGCTAGTAGCTTATGCCTAGTAGTAAAAGGGCAAGAGCAGTTGCCGTGCTCTCTTGCCATCGTTGCACCAGAAGCGGCAAGTGCCGAGCACTGGTCAGTGCAAACAAGCATGAGGTCAGCAAAAACTGATTCACAAGGTTTTGGTTTTTATCTAGCAAAAGATTATGAGGACTTACTTGATCATCCAGTTGCCATGGGTGAATTTCAAATAGTGCAGTGGAAATCCAATGGGATAGCTCATCGCATGGCGATTCAAGGATGCGTGAACCTGATAGATTCAGCAAAACTGGCAGATGATCTACAAGCAATTTGCACCTCTACGATTAATCTATTTGAACCTCAATCCAAAAAGGTACCGTTTAATCACTACCTATTCTTAGTCAATGCGGTACTCAATGGCTATGGCGGTCTTGAACACCGTAATAGCACTGCTTTACTATGTCGCCGTGATCAGATTCCTCAAAGCGGGATACTTCATGAAGAAAGTATTTATAGGGAGTTTTTAGGCTTATGCAGTCATGAGTATTTTCATGCGTGGTTAGTAAAGCGCATTCAACCGAAAGTATTTCAACCTTACCAACTCGACCGCAGAAATCATACTCGCCTGCTCTGGCTGTTTGAGGGCTTCACTAGCTACTATGATGATCTTCAGCTACTTCGTAGCAAACGGATAGATCTCAAAACATATTTAAAATTGGTTTCTGACAACTGGAATGGAATTTTGCGTGGCCCAGGACGACAGAAACAAAGTCTTGCAGACAGTTCATTTGATGCGTGGAATAAGTACTACCAGGCTGATGAAAATACCCCAAATGCAGTAGTGAGCTACTACGGTAAGGGTGCCTTACTTGCATTAGGACTAGATCTACAAATTAGGGCTTTCTCAAAAAACCAGAAGTCTTTAGACGACCTGATGCGACTCATTTGGCAAAGGCATGGTGTCACTATGGAGGGCCTTGCCGAGGATGGTCTAGATATTCTGCTCTCCGATCTTTTGGGAAGCGGTTTTATAAAAACTTGGCATGAAATAAAGCGCAAGTATATTTTTGGCACTGAAGATATACCCATTCAAAAATGGATTGCCTCAAAACATATCTCAGTTCAACTAAAACCAGTATCCAAGCTTGAAAAGCTAAAGCTTCAATTTGGTATGCGTTATAACGAGGCTAATGGCTGGCTCAAAGTGACCCATGTTTTAGATGGAGGAATCGCCCAAGCAGCTGGGCTATCAGCGGGTGATTTATTGGCTAGTATCAATGGTCAACGCATCACTAGCGCACGCTGGGATAAGGTTCTTGCTGGACTTTCAGAAAATCAAAATATCAGTATTTGCTTTTATCGGGATGATTTGATGCATGAGCGCTTGGCTCTACTGAAAGCCACTACTCCTACTCAATATGAGCTCAGTAGTACAAAAAACGCCTAATTGATTTAATGTATTCTTTTTCTGAAGTTGACATTCCACAAGACTGGCGAGAGCTGCTAGGTGATTATTTTGACTCCAGAGAGTGGGCTGTATTAAAAAATAATTTGCAAGCCATTTTGATCCGAGATCCTAGGCTTATTAGTCCTAAGCCCGAAAAATTTTTCAAAGCCTTGCAATTAACACCGGTTAATCAAGTCAAGGTTGTTATTTTGGGCCAGGACCCCTATCACTCACCAGGGCTTGCTCAAGGACTGGCATTTTCAATACCTGCAGATATCGCAATGAATTCGCGAGCGTTCCCAAGCTCACTCCGCAATATCAGCAAAGCGCTTGCTCTTGAACAATTTGGTCATCTTCCTAATGGTGATTTACTACCTTGGGCTGATCAAGGCGTACTACTCCTAAATACCGCGTTGAGTGTGAAATTAGGTGAGGCAGGAAGTCATGCCAATCTTGGATGGAAGAGTTTGATTGATCAATTAATTTGTGCCTTAGCTCAACACAAGCCGAATTTGGTTTGGATGCTTTGGGGTGGTCATGCACAATCCAAATTACCTCTGATAGCCAATGCTTCTGAACAGCTCATTTTGCAATCGTCCCACCCTTCAGGACTGGGTGTCTATAAAACTAACCGGCCTTTCTTAGAGCCTGGTGATCAGAAAAGCTGTGGTCATTTTATGAAGACCAATGAGTGGCTGGTGCAACATAGTGAGACCCCCATTCAATGGATAAGCTACAGTACTAAAGACTTATTTAGCGATAGCGGTGAAGATACATCCCACTAGGCAGGATGCAAAAATAGCACTTAGCCACTCAAGCATTTGCCCAGACTGAAAAAAACCGGCGTACTGTCCCAAATAGGCGCTGGCAGCGGCTGCAATAAAGCCTAGAAAGCCCGCCAAGAAGAGCTTTAGGGGCTTTAATCCGCTAGACCTGCCAGGGTAAAAAATCCAAGCTGATGCCCCCGATACACCGCCAATCACCAGAAAAGCCAAAAACCCCATTGTTACCCCCATTAATAGCGTCATCAAATCTATAATCACCATTATGAAGTTGTTGACACTCGGCATCAATCATCACACAGCGCCGGTCGCCATTCGGGAAAAGGTCGCCTTTGACCCCGAATTTCTTCAAGAAGCGTTGCACGATCTTCGTCAACACCTCCTTGGCGAGAATCAGGCTGGGCTACCCGAGGCAACCATTTTGTCAACTTGCAATCGCACTGAAGTCTATTGTGCTGCCAATGATGCCAGCGCGGCCGGACTCTTACATGAAGCGACTTTTGATTGGCTTGCCAAAACCCAACGACTGGCCCCAAGCAGTCTTCAGCCCCATATTTACTCTCTTCCCCAATCAGATGCGGTTCGTCACGCTTTTAGGGTGGCATGCGGTCTAGATTCAATGGTCATTGGCGAAACCCAAATCTTGGGACAAATGAAAGATGCGGTTAGAACTGCCAATGATGCAGGAGTTTTAGGTACTTACCTAAACCAACTGTTTCAGAAAACATTCGCTGTTGCCAAGGAAGTTCGTGGCTCAACAGAAATAGGCGCGCATTCAATTTCAATGGCCGCCGCATCTGTTCGCTTATCAGAACGCATTTTCGAAAAGATTTCCGATCAGCGGATTTTATTTATTGGTGCTGGTGACATGATTACCCTGTGTGCAACTCACTTTGTAGCGCGCAAACCTAAAAATGTAGCGATTGCCAATCGCACGATTGAACGAGGTCAAGAGCTTGCAGACATTATTTCTTCTCAAAATGTAGAAGCTGAATCGTTCAGACTTTCGGAGCTACCTGGGCGCCTCCATGAATTCGACATTATTATTTCGAGCACTGCCTCCTCCTTACCTATAATTGGTCTGGGTATGGTGGAAAGCGCCCTGAAATTACGTCGTCATAAACCCATGGTCATGATTGACTTGGCTGTCCCGCGTGACTTTGAGCCTGAAATCTCCAGACTTGCTGATGTGTATCTGTATACCGTAGACGATTTAGGTCTCATGATTCAGACTGGCGCCAATTTGCGTCAAGCTGCTGTTAGCCAGGCTGAGGCGATCATTGAAGATCGCGTTGGCAACTTTATGCATTGGATGGATGGGCGCAATGCAGTGCCAATCATTCAGGATATACAACAGCAAGGCGAACGCTTAAGACAACTTGAGCTTGAGCGTGCAATGAAACGCCTCATGCGGGGGGATGATCCTCAAGAAGTTCTCAATGCAATGGCCCAAGGCCTGACTAATAAATTTTTACATGGTTCACTCCATGCACTCCAACACTCCAATGGTGCTGAGCGTGACGCTCTAATGAAATTATTGCCTAAGCTATTTGCCTCGCATCCCAAGCCAGAAGATCATTAAATGAAGCCCAGCATGCGGGCTAAGCTAGATTACCTAGATACGCGCTTAGCCGAACTCAACTCCCTGTTAACTTCTGAAGAAGCGACCAAAGATATGGATGCTTATCGGAAACTCACGCGCGAGCATTCTGACATTGCCACCCTTGTGGAGCAATTTGGCCTTTACAAGCAAGCTGAAGCAGATGCGCAAGCAGCAGAGGAAATGCGCAAGGATCCGGAAATGAAGGACTTTGCCGATGATGAGCAAAAGCAAGCAACAGTAGTGATGGAAGAGCTTGAAGGGATCCTGCAAACACTCCTACTTCCCAAAGATGAAAATGACGAACGTAATGTGTTTTTAGAAATCCGTGC
>JABMMT010000334.1 GCA_013205155.1 Betaproteobacteria bacterium
CGCTATAAACCATTGAAATATATGAACTTTTGAATAGCCATGAATTTTCTAAGGCGTAGGTCGCACGTTCGAATCGTGCTGGGCAGGCCACCAAAGTTCTACCCATACTCTTAAAACAATGCTTTGTAGCCACCTTTGGCTAGTTAGACAGCATTCGCTAGGCGTCCAATATAGCGAAAACTTATCCAGATTTCAGTCTAGCTTTACCATATGAATACTAATGATAGTTTTCATAATGTTTAAGTGGGGCTTATTTATGCGTTTAATACTTTTGACGGCACTAATTACTCTCAGCGGATGTGCGGCAACCGAATTACGACCTGATGCCCAGCGAGTTAGGATATTAACTTCACCTCCAAACTCTGATTGCAAACAACTCGGCGATGTCACAGGCGGACAAGGTAATTTCTTTACTGGCTATTACACATCCAATTCAAATCTTCAAACTGGTGCTATTAACGATTTAAAGAATCAAGCTGCCGCCATGGGAGGTAACGCTTTATTAATCCTATCAAATACCCCAGGTCTTTATAGCGGCACTCAAACCACTCTAACAGCGACTGGTGCTGTTTTTACTTGCAAGAATTAAGGCCTAAATGTATGCCCAGCTGCTGGGCAGACCAAAATAGCTGAAACCTTGGAATTAACTTGCTTGATTGCGATCTATTGGCTTGATCATGATCTAGATTGGCTAGCGTAAGAATCACCTTGGGCTAGCGTGGTGGAAATAGTCACTAATGTAATATCGTCAGGTGATTACCCTCGGTTTAGATCAAACGCTCAATAAAGTCTTTGACCAATATAATTTAGCTAGGCATTCTACTTGGAACAGACCCCTACCTTCGGATTAGTAGTCATTAAGTAAAACTAATAGTAATTTGCTTAGTCCTATTTGTGAAATTTAAAACATAATTAATTTGGAGATTTAAAATGAAATTTAGCAAGATTGCAACAGTCTTGATGTGTTTATTACCAATAACGGTTTTTTCACAAGGAACTACCCCATCACCAGAAGTTGTAAATCCAACGGTAGTTAAAAAATATAGTTTTAAAAAAATTGATTTTAGCGGGGATAAACAAATATCAAAAGAAGAGGCAAAGAAGGCGGGCATTTCTGAAGCTGAATTTAATCTTATTGACAAAGACCGCAGTGGTTTCATTACATGGAATGAAGCAGTTAACAGCCCATCAAAAAATTGGACTGAATAAATTCAGTTTCTAAGGCCCAGGTCGCACGTTCGAATCGTGCTGGGTAGGCCAAAAATTCCCTACCCCTATCCTTTTAAATCATAGAATGAACTATGTTACTGTTACGGCATGCTGAGCAATTTTAAAAATACCTTCAGTAGTGATTTATGCCAGTCTATTCTGGAGACCATACTTTTGCAGGGCTATGATTCTGTTCTTATTACCGATGCATCAAATAACCCCAAAATTACCTATACAAACTCAGCGTTTACGCAATTGACCGGCTATAGCGCAGATGAAATTCTCGGGCAATCTCCAAAGATTCTTCAGGGCCCAAGTACCTCCCAAAAGGTTATTCAACGCTTGCGGAAATGTCTCATTGACGTCACGGTCTTTGAAGGTGAGGCCGTAAATTATAAAAAAGATGGTACGATTTTTATGATGAACTGGCGCATGATTCCAATTATTGACAATGGAGAATTAAAAGCCTGGTTAGCTATCCAACGCGAAAAAGTTGTCACATGGTTACCAGATTAATAGACTACATTATCTTTTCTAAGCTGTGAGTCATTGAAATAATTGCATATTTCAGCAGCCACGAATTCCTCTAAGGCGTAGGTCGCACGTTCGAATCGTGCTGGGCAGGCCAAATTCTCAAGTAATACAAGAGTAAGCCGTTCCAATGGAGCCAACATCCATAATTTAGCAATTGTGCACTATATTTAGGTTAATGAAATCTATGTAAATTCCGTTTGCGTGAGATAGTCCTGTCCAAGCTAAAAAGTAAACACTAGAGTTCCAAAGAAAATTTCTTCTTGAATTCAGTTTTACTAAAAATATAATGGTTGTAATCAAGTTCTGTTTCTGGGTGGTACAGACTTCCATAGATATAAAATCCAGATGACACAACAGACGTAAAGAATCATAAAGAACTCCAGCGGTAAATTCCAGTAAAGGATCTTGCTGAGCTGATCGGCCCAAAATGATTCTGGGGCAGCAGCATGACGCAGTAAAGCTTCTAAGACCGTCAAAGGACAGGTAATATTAAAAACAGCCTCTATGGCAATTAGTGCCATAAGACCTGCATGGATTTGGCGCATGCGTCTTGCTCGCACCCATGACCAATGCCAGTAAGCACCGAGAGGGATTAGCAGCATACCAAGCACTAAAAAAACAGTGATAGCAAAATGAACAAGCAGCACGAAGTCAGCCAATAAGGTCATGAAAAAAGCATACACAATGGATTAGGCAATATCAAATGTCGTTTTATCCAATCAACCCAATGCAAAGTGTCATTTTTAACGTGTAAGTTATTGAAATATATAGACATTCAAACAGCTACGAATTCTTCTAAGGTCAAGGTTGAGCGTTCGAATCGTACTGGGCAGACCAAACACCTGACTGGCTCCTGAGATGACGCCAAAAAATACACTTTATGGCGGTCAGTTGACCACTTTGGCTCTTCGTAATAATTTCTATAAAGACCTTGCTTATCTTCGCCAAGCTCAGCTAGACTGATCCCAACAGACCTTCGAGCTGATTTGGCATCTTGCCAAATCTACCGCCCTAGATTTCGAACCCAGTTCAATTCTTTGAGAGCGTTTTGGATAAATCATTCATATCAAATTTTTTCTGCTCAGGCCTTGTGGTCAGTATCTTCATCATTGGATTTATAAATATGAATCCAGTTTTAGCAGCCCAATATACTGCCAATCAAAGTACTACAGAAGATTGTGAGGGTCCTCTCAGAATTACTATATCGACCGCAGGTACTATTTCGAATGCAAATGTGATTACATCTATAGGTTCCAATGCTGGGGTTTCTCAGGGCACTATTAATTTGGATGGATTTAGTAACACTGGAACAATCACTTCAGCAAACTATGACTACTTTAATACTGGTGGAAGCATCACAAATTTCCAAAACTTTGGAACCATAACAGGAGGCACCGGCTATTCTGCTGGTTTTTATACGCAGATTGGCGTGGTGACTAATTTTCTGAACTTTGCGAGTGTCCTTTCGAGATAAGGTAACCCAGTAATGCAGGCTAGTGATTTTTCTGTTCCCTCGACAAAACTATTGGCCCCCATTGAAATTAAGGGGTCTACAAACTCGAAGATAGAGGGTCCTTTAGCAGGGCTTACCTTGGCAGCAACCGGTATTGTTTTTGGTGATATCGGCACGAGCCCACTTTATGCTCTTGAGGCCTGTTTCGATCCAGTACATGGCATTGCAATTACCCGTGACTCCGTTTTTGGCGTGCTCTCAATGGTTTTTCTTGCCTTTATTTTAGTTGTTTCGATTAAATACACCTACATTGTGATGCGTGCAAATAATGATGGCCAGGGCGGCATTTTGGCGCTGATGGCACTGGCGCTAAAAGGGGCTTCAGCTGGTTCTGCACGCTCCGCGATTATTTTGGGATTTGGCATTGTCGGGGCCTGTTTATTTTATGGTGATTCGGTGATTACCCCAGCTATTTCAGTACTTTCTGCAGTAGAAGGTATTGAAGTGCTCTCAAAAGGGTTTGGTGATTATATTTTGCCTTTAAGTATTTCAATCCTTATTGGGCTCTTTCTGTTTGAAAGAAAGGGCACAGCTATCATTGGTAAATTATTTGGACCAATTATGTTGCTGTGGTTTCTAGTAATTGGTTGCATGGGACTTTATCAAATTCAAGCTTATCCCGAAATTTTGGCTGCGCTCAGTCCTAGCTATGCTATAGGTTTTATTGTTGAACATCCTTGGTTAGCTATAACGGTGACAGCAGCACTATTTTTAATGCTCACCGGGGCCGAAGCCTTATATGCAGATATGGGGCATTTTGGTGCAAAGCCAATTAAGTTGGCTTGGTTCTTTTTAGTCATGCCCTGTCTTTTATTGAATTATTTTGGGCAGGGGGCGTTGATACTCAATCGCCCAGAACTTGCAAAGCAGGCATTTTTCTTGATGGTGCCCAGTTGGTTTACCCTACCATTAGTCATCTTGGCTACTGTAGCTACTGTAATTGCTTCACAGGCCGTTATTTCAGGCACCTATTCAATGACTAGCCAAGCAATTTC
>JABMMT010000335.1 GCA_013205155.1 Betaproteobacteria bacterium
AGACTAGGCAAAGGCTGCTGAAAAAATGACCATGAAGTTACACTCTGTATAATGCGAATAATACCGTCATTTGATGTGCGTGGGGGGTGCAAAGCCGGGTAATTTGGACGAGGTAAATGATTAATCCATGCATTTAAAACTTTACCACGATAAGAGAGACTTCTTATACATGTAGGAAGAGAGCTGACAGTAAAAAGGCTTTCTAAATTTGCCATACAGTGGCTATCTGGCTCCCACCAAGCAACCACAGGAAGCATAAATTCTTCTCCATGGACGATACCTGATATTATAGGATCTAAGCGATTTGACAAGCCACCTGTTGTAGAGATAGCCAAAAAATCTGATTCTGATGGATAATTATTTAAAGAAAAATTTGAACCCTCCATGTGAAATGTGTGCAAAGGGAGATCGCCATTCACTAGATCCCGCACGCTGTAGACACTCGTCCCCTCACTTTGGCCTGCAGCTAAATAGTGGGCAAGTGGGTTACAGCCTGAAGCCGCAATATCAGGACGTGATAATACATATACGAGGGTACTAAAAGAAGAAGATGGGTCAAGCAAAAAGAAATGCCCCTCTGTCAAATATCGTATAGAGGGGTTGTATTCAGTTTTAGCAATGAATGCCTTCGCATCAATAATAGAGAACTGATCAAAAAGATATTCACTATCAAAATATTTAGTGCCAACAAAGGAGCCCATATCCACCATTAGTCTCGCCATGCTTGGGTAAAACCAAGGCTCCTCCCATGCCAGCAAAGTGAACAGAAGCGGGTTTAAAATCCCTAAATAGGTCATGAGGCCTCTATAGTAGATAGATATAAATAGTGGATCGTACAAATCTTCAGTTTTATTACAATAATCAATATTATAAGGCCCTCCTCCTACTCGTCTCGAGGGTGCACCGTAATCATCGAGCCGTTTACTGCGGAGAAAAGAAGTACTATGAACGGAGGGCTTTGGCCCAAATAAATCACATAATACTTTCTGCGTAAACGAATGTAAGGCCATATCTCAGATTAATTGGTGGTGATTAGTAGAGGGCATGGGAAAGCTACTTAAGGTAATCGAAAAGCCATTCGCAAATACTGGTAAAGCCCACATCAGGATCAATAGTATAGTTCGAGTATGGGTCAGCTGAGTCAGAATGTACACTCAATGGTTCAATTGTTGATATCTTGGCCGAGCTCGTCTGGCGATATGATATGTGCGACCACCACTCAAGCTGCGAGAGATGACAATTTTCAGAATGAGCATAAGTGGGAATATTAAATATCCATGTGGGCAATACTAAGGCGCTTCCTATTGGAACAATTGCACAGTTTGAAGCGCTGACAATTTTTGCCAGACCCAGGAGATCAGCATCAATAAATATACAGCAACTGATCCCAGAACTATTCAACGTAGACAAAAGAAGCTTACATAAATCCATCGCTTCGGATTGTGCTTCAATAAAGAAAAAGGGCTTACTAGATAGTCGAGAAGCATTCGCATTAAGAAATATAGCTAGCTTACAAAAAACATCGATTATATTAGTCCAGGATTTGGAATGAACCCGGATATTTAGATATATATAGCAATAGTCAGGATGCTCTAACCTTTTAGGTAATAAGCCCAGGCATGGGTCGGGCAATTCTTGTTTTTCTGCAAGAGATATCAGACTTTCTGCTACTGCTCGCCTTAGCGCGAGACTTTTGATGAGGTAGGGTTTTTCAACCAAACTAATATCATCAATCTGTGGACGAGAGACATCGTAACCATTAGCAATGATGTCTAGCAATAGTGCAGATACCTCTGCTGCTGACCTGGCAGCAAAAGATGATCTAAATCCACTTGGAAAGCTAAAGTCTATACACTTAACTGATTCGCCATGCGCTCTCAAGAATTCCAATACGAGGTCGTAACCGCTAAGATCGTTCCATAAAATATGACCCAGATTTCCTGATGTTGATAAGCTGCATATACTAGCAAAGTTATCTTCGGAGGGCGAATAATCCCCTTTAAGCTGGTTTGAGAGCGCATAACATAAATCATTTTCGGATATACCTCCCCAAAACGACAGGGCCTGAGTGTCCCGCATGAGTAAGAATCTACCGAATAATATACCACCGAAAATGGAAGACGAAAATCCTGACCCCTTAAGTTCTATAAAACAACTTCTCCAATCTTCACTCAATGTGTGATAGATAGCCTTGATAATCCTTATCCCTTTGTTTGATTCACCAATAGCAGCCAGTGTTGCTTTCTGCGATATATGCACTAAATCTTTGCCGATAGCTGCAACTGATAGATGCTTGCCAGTAACGAGGCCTAAAAATTCAAGCAATAAATCAGCTTGGAACTCCTCGGCCAAGTTATTCATCCAGCTACTCTTACATGTAGCAATATTGGGAATTGCTTGAATGCTTATAAAGTTAATGATTTCCCTAAGTGTGATACCTGTAGCCCTCGTAAGTTCCTGAACTTTTTCGCTAAGGAAAAGAGCAGAAATTACTTCACCTTTGTTGTGCGGTCTAAAGATATAAGGAGATAGTATTTCTTCAAGAGATTTCGAGTGGCGAATACAATACCCACTCACTTGGCTAGAGCTGTCTGACAGGGAACTTAAGCCGCTTAATATTAGGATAACTGTATTTCGAAATTCGTATTTATCGGCCCATAAAGGTATGTCATATTTGACGAGTTTGCAGTAGGCTCCATAATAGCTAGAGCTTAGTATGAGAATTGCAGCAAGTTCATCGTTTGATAAAGGCACTTGTTTTATGTATTCCCCGTCAGGATTAAGAACCCACGACGTGAATAACTTTGTACCAAGTCTAGAGAAGATTAGCAATAAGGGCGACGATTCATGGACCTGAGCAAAAAATATAGGAACCCATTTATCCTCAGCTGAGTAGGTCGAATAAGGGTGCAAAAAGCAGCCATCAACAAAATCTGCGGTGACTATTCTTGAACCGTATTTAGCGGGAAGACTAATCGTTTTGAACGGATCAAGTAAATTAATTGACTCTAACATATCTAACGCCTCTCTATCCTAATCCGATTGATCTTGGTCCTCTCCCAGACTTGGGAATCGTGTGGTCAATCAATAGAATATTCTGATTCTTGAATGCTGCAAGAATGGGCAGAAAACGTTCGAATGCATGTAGGATAGTTCCATCATTTGAAATTGGCTCTACTACCTTGAGCAACTGTTCTACGGGAGCGAGGTAAGAATTTAAGGCTTGAATATAATATTTTGAGCAGTAGAACATTGCTCCAACAGGGAAAGGAAAATGGTCCTGTTCAGAGAAGTGGGCTGGCATAGATTCAATTGCCATTAATCTATTGAGTTCATTTGTATTCTTTCCCACTTCGATACAATGCTGATCTAGCGGGAAGGCAAGATGCGCGTCTAAGGTCGACATCATGTTCATAATGGAAAAAATATAATCGGATGAGGGATTTGGAGGGTATCCTAAAAGTGCATCTTGCAGGAACTGATTCCATAGAGTAACTAAATCATTGTTATTCTGCAGACTTTTTTTTACATGCATATGGAGTAGGTAGTCAGTCTTTATGTCTTTACAAATATCCAGGAGTGGAACAATGTTACGGCCCTGATTCAAAACATTTACGATACGGACATTTCTGCTACCCCAGTCCTTGTTTGCAATTTCCTTGGCAGAGCAGGTGATGATTACTTCTATCTCGGGCCTTTCTGGCATTCTGCACATAAGCAGGTCTAGGTAGTCTGGATAATGACAATGGACATGGATTGTCAAGGATGTAGATTTTTTTTCCATGAACCCACTGATTATTTGATTACTCCTAAAAATCTTGCTCTTGTAGGTCGAGACTAATGTTAACCTATCCGCTGTTGATTGACATGATCTATAAGCTTTAGCGAGTGCAGATTGAGCACTTAGCGGGCTCTCGTACATTGGCCTTAATCCCCACTTCGTCAGTCTATCCGAGCTAATCTGAGCGAACTTGTCACTGGTGCGTTTGTTTACATTTTTATCTACATGAGAGACGTCCCAAAATTGCTTTGTGACTCGATATCGCTGCCCTAATATTGGCGAGCATGGCAGGCTAATGATCGATTCAAGATATTCTTGATGAGTCGGAAGTAGTCCAATAATCCTGCGACTACTGGAGAACTCGAGCGAGTAAAGTTCCTTTGCTGATTCATGCAAAATATTCACGATTGTTTCTAGGCCTACGTCAATTTGGGGCTCAGATAACACAAAGATGTTACGATACTTATCTGGTATACATTCTTTGTAAAGCTCATCGAATCCAGTCCCTCCAGCCATTAGCAGGGGGAGCTTTCCACAATCGAGGCAATCAAGAATAAAGTTTGGCAGCGGATCGAAGCGTGCAGGGAATAGTACAATGTCTGCCTCTAATATTGCGGCTCGATATTTGAGAAATGGTTCAACTATGTCAAGTGAAAGATTATCCTCAATATTAGCCTCCGTAGCTAAATATTTTGCAACCTGGCAAAAGTAGTCGCTCGGATCCGTTTTGCCTATCCATATAGCTGAAATATGCACGTCTCGATTCTTCCGAGCAAATTCTGTAATCTTCGAAATAAAAATGTCGACACCTTTTCGATATTGGACATATCCTGCACCTATGATTCTTATGCTTTTCCCCCAATTGCATGGTGCCTGGTGAAAATACTTATGTTGGCCGGCATTTAATTCCCCAGTTCCTTCCACTATTGTCTGTACTGGTTGACGCAGAATGACGGACGTACTTACTATCATTTTATTGTAATAACCTAGACTCCTTGCCAACCTTTGCCATGCAGAGCAAATATACTTACTGCTAAATACAATACTACCAGCCGATAACGCTGCTTGCTCCAACCACTGTGTCGAATAGTTATGAGGATGTTCGTGAATTAATAAAGTTGAGACCGCGTATAGATTTTCATCTTCTGTGATTCCAGACAGGAAATGCAGCGATTCAATAGAGTTAGCTATTAGTTTTTTGCAATTACTTGATATCCATGGGTAGAAGTTGACGCCAGTTACCCGATTCCGCCAGCAAGTATCTAGACATATAACATTTAGCAGGTCTTGACTCTCGCCACTAAGAAGTAAGTCCGCCAATGCATCGGATATATTGCCAAATAAGATCAGTGTCGTCATGCGGGTTGACTTTGCACTTGCTATAGCTAAATTGCAAGCCACAACAGGAGCTCCAGTTAGGCTACTATCGTGAGATATTACTACCACTGACGAGCATTTAAGCTTCTTAAGAAGTTGATCTGCGTTATCCCTGGAATTACCCAGATTTCTAATTACAGAATGAAGACTGCCAGCCCGCCCTTCGCCTTTTCCGCTCTCTATATAGTGCCGATACAAATCACCGATGTCTAGATTGTCAAGATCTCCATACATCTTTCGGTAGAACTGCTGATCAAACTCATTCATTGTTTTTTAATTAGGTGGTGACTCATGGCGTGCACTCTTGGTTCCCAAAATACTGGGCAACCAGATATTTCGGTGCCATTCAATTGATTTGTAGATACCTTCTTCTAACGATGTATCTGGTTGCCATCCAAATTCAGTAATTGCCCTTAAGGGATTCAGACTAAAGCCATCTGTACCTGCTTTGCTGATCCTTGCGTCTATAGCACTTCCTGAATTTGATGAATGGTAGTAGGCCTGAACTAGCTGATACAATGTGCTTAGTCGAGTTGATCTCCCTGAAGAGGCATTGTAATATGAATTTTTTGGTCTTCCCTTGATTTTCAGCACTTTGCTGACTAGATTGCATAAATCATCAATATATATATAATCTCTTGTTGCGTGATTGGCTTCAATTAACTCTAGAGATTCGCCTCTATGTAGCGCATTTATCCACTTCCCAATAACACCTTGGCCTCTTTTGCCAAGCTGCCAGGGGCCGTAGGGGTTTGAGACGAGCATAGCTGTGAAGTTGGCATCATGTCTGGCTCGATAATACTTAAGTGTATCGAGAGTTAGAGATGAGTTCAGCGCATAAATGCTCTGTGGGTTGCTAGGCTGATTTTCATCTACTGAGTAATCAATATCCTGACCGTATATTGTCCCTCCCGATAAAAAAGTTATTAGCTTCTTCTTATGTACGCTTAAGTATTCGAATAACTCCGTCTTTATTCTAAGTTGCTTGGTTATCTCGTTGATTGGGTTGCCATCTTGGTCTCTAGGGTGACGGCTTGCCCCAATAGGTGTTGATAGATCAATTACTGCATCAGAGCCAGCTATATATTTTTCTAGATCTGATATGCTGATCTCTTTTGTAATATGCTGTTCTGCAATGAGGCTGTCGTTAAAATTTCTCAAATGCGTCCGGCTTATTACATATATCTTTTCTAGATCTTTTTCTGCTGATAAAAATTCTGTTAATCTAGTCCCTATGAAACCTCCACCGCCTAATATTAGAATTCTCATGACATACCTGGTTTGCAGTACTGGTTGATTGCTTTAGGCACTTTTAGCCGGTATGGATGTGGTGGTGGGGGGATTTTTATCATTTAGAAATTTGTGTTATCTGGTCACATGTGTCTAATGCCGACTTAATTGCTGCATCCATATTATAGTATTCCCATTCCGAAAATCTGCCAGTTAAAAAGAGTCTATGCTCACAAACACTTGCCTTTATTTGATCAACCAATCTTCTTGTTGACTCGTTTTGGATTACATAAGCATTATTTTCTCTGTTAAAGCTGACTGGTGTCAATGAAAATGGTAACGAGGAAGCTTCTTCTTTCATTTCTTCGTCCGAAAGTATGCCTGAGAACTCAACGGTACAAGATGTTCTGTCTATATTAATGCTGGCTGGGTTATTGCTTTGCGAAAAATTTCCAGTCATAATTATTCTATGAGCCTTAAAGGCTTCTTCCGGTAAATATATCCACGAGAATTCGTTTGAGGTGCAGCTGCAAAGCATATTACTTGTTGGGTTGGATCTCAGATCGCTAGTTTCGTCTAGTAGGCCTCGACTGCGCCATTCGCCGCTAATTATCCTTCTCAGTTCCCTGAGGTCGCCAGTGTAAATGGCCGCATCAAAAATTCTATTGTTTACCTGTACACCCATTGGGCATATTGATATATTTTCAATTCCGGCCTCTATCATTTCAATCCCTTTGGCTAGGGTATTAATTATAAATTGGGAGCCCCCTTCTTTTGGATAGAAGAACTTTGCATGTATCATATTATTCTCTTCCTCACGGAGTATATTTGCAGTAATTACCTGTTCGGAGGACGGCATTGGAAGTTTTCCTCCTAGCCAGTGTAGGGGAATCTTGGTTATGTCCATTTGCCATATTTTACTATTGTATGGATAGAAATATTGCTTGTATAGCGTTTCTCCAAATGTTTCCAGGAAGAATTCGCCAAGGTTCTTTTTCTTGCGTTGCGCATTTTCACTGGAACTGAGTGTAAGTATTTCCGCGATCGCCTTCTTTGCAATTTCTTCTGGGAGTTGCCAAAGATGGTTCTCTATGGGATAGCCTATTATTTGTCCACCTAAGTAAATGCCAGCGTTCCTTTTGGCGTGTATGAAGTCGTTTTCTCTGTTGAAATGGTTCCAAAACCATTTGTTGACCTTTTCGTCTTTTGAGTTGAACACATGGCCTCCTACTCTGTGATATAAGAATCCATCTTCTCTGGTGCATCTTATCAATCCACCAAGCCTATCCTTTCTCTCGAATAAGACTGGTGTGTGGCCAAGCTCTTTTAGCCTTGCTGCCGCGCTAACCCCTGAAATTCCAGCACCGATAATGGCTATTTTCATCTTAATCCTTTAAGGCTGGTTGCTATTAATCTCTTCGTGTCATTGGGTATTATAAATAATTGATCCCAATTCTTAGCATTTTCATGATTGAAGTAGGATGCATTCAATTTCTTTTTAAAATTGCTTAACTTTTTTGTTAACTGCATCTTTCAAATTTAGGTGATCTTTTTATCTTAGCTCTGCTAGCTCCTATAGTCCAGCTGTTTGTCATGCCGTCCGGTTGGTTGTATCGTGTTGAACTTGGCCGCCGTAGCCGGAGCTCCCCTCCACCAACCCCGTTACCTCGCGGATCGTCAGATCAATGCCGCTGAGCCAGCGCATTAAAATTACCCCTGATTCAGCAAAGTAGCAGATAAACCACCAGGGGGTGCAACCTATGAACAATGAGACCGATTTACGACGCACAATTTCGTGGTGAAATTCGCAAGCGGATGAGTCCTCCCAGCAGGGAAACAGTTACTGAAATTTCAATGGCTACAGGTATTAGCCGTTAAACGCTTTATTGCTGGAGGCACCTATGAAAACGAGAAGTGGAATTAGTGCCTGCAAGCAGTAGTGCTGCAGAAGAATGGGATTCAAG
>JABMMT010000336.1 GCA_013205155.1 Betaproteobacteria bacterium
CTGATGGCCCTGTCATGGTGGTTTATCCAGATGGCGTTTGGTATACCTTAATAGATACCGAAGACGTAGAAGAAATTATTCAGTCCCACTTAATTAAAGGCCTCCCTGTTGAACGCTTGCAGTTGACTTAGTCTTAGTTGAAAGTTTTTCATGAATAGTCGTACCAAAGTAATTCACATTGATGGCATCATTGGTTTGATAGAGATGTCTATTGATCTTCCTGATGAACTGAAAAGTGATGCGTCATTTGTAGTGCGTGGCTTAGCTTTAGTTGCCCACCCACATCCATTAATGGGGGGTACGATGGATAACAAAGTGGCTCAGACGATGGCACGCGCTTTTAATCAATTGGGTTATGTGAGTGTGCGCCCAAACTTTCGTGGAGTGGGCGGTACTCTAGGCGTGCATGATGATGGCGTAGGTGAGTTAGATGATTTATTACATATCACCGATTGGATGAGGACACCTTCAAGCTGGAGTCAAAGTGAAATTACCGCTCATCAAGCTTGGACAGCAAATGCCAATACCCTTCCCCTGGTCGTTTCTGGTTTTTCATTTGGCAGTTTTGTAGGAAGTCATTTAGTACAAAAATTGGCTAAATTAGGTCGCCCTGCGGAACGTTTAGTCATGGTCGGGAGTGCAGCAGGGAAGTGGGACTTAGCTACAGTCGCTGCTGATACCATTGTGATTCATGGTGAAGTAGATGAGACCATTCCTTTAGTAGATGTATTTGATTGGGCGCGCCCTCAAGAGCTAACGGTTCAAGTGGTGCCTGGAGCGGATCATTTTTTCCACCGTAGATTGCATTGCATACGCAACATCATCACTGGCGCTTGGTTGGGCATGCCAGACCACCGCAACCGTTAAAAGATCTTTTCAAAATGACGACTGAAGAAAAATCGCTGATTGAATACCCTTCCCAGTTTCCAATTAAGGTAATGGGAAAGGCAAACCCTGAATATTTACCAGCCATTATTCATATTGCAAAACAGTTTGACCCGACGTTTGATGAAAGCCAGGTTGAGCAACGACCCTCTAAAGATGGAAATTATTTAGGAATCACCTTACCCATAACGGCTACCAGTCGTGAGCAGTTAGATGAGCTGTATAGAACTCTCTCTACACATCCCTTGGTGAGTATCGTTCTTTGATTCAAATCACATGCCATTCCTAGTGAAGCATCTTGGGCTAGCGGATTATTTAGCCACTTATGAGGCAATGCGTACTTTTACTAAACAGCGTGATGCCAATACCCCCGATGAAGTTTGGGTATTGCAGCATCCACCTGTATTTACTTTAGGTCTTGCAGGAGATGCTAGTCATTTACATTCACCGAGTCAGCTAATTCCACTAATCCAAGTCGATCGTGGGGGTGAGATTACTTATCATGGCCCTGGGCAAATCGTGGTTTATCTTTTGCTTGATCTCAAGCGCCTGAAAATTTTTGTTAAAGAACTGGTGTCGCACATTGAGCAAGCAGTCATCGATACTTTGGGGGATTATGGTTTGCAGGCTCAAAGACTCAAAGGCGCACCGGGAATTTATATTGCAAATCAGCCTGGCGTTGCTGAAGAATGGTTTGGTGCCAAGATAGCTGCTTTAGGCCTTAAAGTGAGCAAAAGTTGCTCTTATCATGGCTTAGCATTGAATGTAGCAACTGATTTGGAGGCATTTGATCGGATCCACCCCTGTGGTTATGAGGGTTTAAGGACGGTTGATATGCAAACTCTTGGGATCAAGGACAATATAAACATCATTAGCCAAAGGCTTTTGGAGCATTTACAAAAGCAACTGATGTCACCATGACCATAAATAAGACCGATACAGAAAAGCCTAGCCAAGCTCGTCAAGACCTTCATTACGACGCTACTCGTAAGCAAAAGTCGAGTGAAAAAACGGCGCGTATTCCGATCAAAATCGTGCCACTTCAGGAGATACTCAAAAAGCCTGATTGGATTCGCGTGAAGGCAGCCTCTGTCAATTCTCGTTTTTCCGAAATCAAAAAGATTTTGCGTGAAAATGAATTGGTCACCGTATGTGAAGAAGCAAGTTGTCCCAATATCGGAGAGTGCTTTGGTAAGGGGACAGCCACTTTTATGATCATGGGCGATAAATGCACTCGTCGATGCCCCTTTTGTGATGTAGGGCACGGTAGACCAGATCCCTTGGATGAAAAAGAACCAGCCAACTTAGCGCGAACGATTGCTGCGCTGAAATTAAATTACGTTGTGATCACGAGCGTTGATCGTGATGATCTTCGCGATGGTGGTGCGATGCATTTCGTTGACTGCATATCTCAGTCACGTGCGTCATCACCTAGCACTCGTATTGAAGTATTAGTACCAGATTTTCGAGGGCGTTTAGATAAAGCGCTGAATGTCTTTGCTGAGCACGCACCTAATGGCTTGCCAGATGTCATGAACCATAATCTTGAAACGGTTCCTCGTTTGTATAAAGAGGCACGCCCAGGCGCAGACTATGCGCATTCATTGAAATTATTGAAAGATTTCAAAGAGCGCTTTCCTCATATTCCTACAAAAAGTGGATTGATGGTGGGGCTTGGTGAAACTGATCAAGAAATAGTAGAAGTCATGCGTGATATGCGCGAGCACAATATCGACATGCTTACCATCGGACAGTACCTTGCACCTTCTGGCCATCACTTGCCTGTTCGGCGTTATGTTCACCCAGACGTTTTTAAGCATTTCGAGGAAGAGGCATACGCAATGGGCTTCTCCCATGCTGCTGTAGGGGCAATGGTGCGCTCTAGTTATCATGCTGATCAACAGGCACATGACGCCGGCTTTCTTTAAAAAAACTTTACAAGGCTGCTCTGTTTCCTTTGTAGCTATTTTTTTTCTGGCTGCTTGTAGTCCTAAATTAGATTGGCGTGTGGTTCAGTCTCCGCAAGAGAGATATACGGCTCTTTTTCCAGGCAAGCCAGAGAAAATTCAGAGACGTATTGCATATCAAGATCAAGAGTTATTACAAACACTTGAGGCCTTGAAAATCGAAGATGATATTTATTCCATTAGCGCTACTCAATTACCTATTGCCCAATCTGCATTGCTCCCAAAATTATTATTACAATTACAGGCTAATTTATTTAGCAGGGCAAAAGATACCGGTGGCCAGGTAATGATTGAAGATGCTGTTTATCAAACTAGCACACGACAAAAGCAGGCTAGTAAAGATTATTTAATTCAATTTAAATCTAATGGAACGAATGAGCAGTGGATGCGTGTTCGCTGGATTACTCGAGTTGCTGTAGATGGAAGTGTTTGGGTTTATCAAATATCGGTGTTGCATACCAAAGCCATCTCAAAAGATGCAAAAACTTTTCTATCAAAAGAAGACTATGCAAATTTTTTTGATGAGTTCTATCCAGAATAAAGTCTAAAAATTAATTAGCTTTTTCAAGGGCCGCAACTTTAGCCTCAAGGGCTTCTAATTTCTCCCTCGTTTTTGCTAGCACCTTTGATTGCAATTCGAATTCATCTCGGGTTACCAAGTCCATCTTCTGAAATCCTTGGCTCATCATAGCGCGCACATTTTTCTCAATTTCTTGAGCGGGTGAGTTGCGGATGGCATCCCCAACCTTATTTTGCATATCGTTTGCGATGCGCTGAATTTGCTCGAGGATTTGGCCTGGTTTTTGCATGATGGGGTTCCGCATTTCTGTGTGAAGGTGCATAAAAGATACATCTGATATTTTATGTTGGACAAGAAAAAGAGGGGCGAATCAGCTAAAAATGGGGAAAAAGACTAAAGATTCACATTCATGGGGCAATAATAGGCACCAAATAGGTGCATCAGCATCAATAAGGGGAATTACACAGAAATCCTCCATGACCTGACATTCATGATCACTCCATGCATTAGGCATTCACCCTTTTATTTCAAAACAGCAAGGAGTTACAAATGAAAACATTACACAAATCAGCCATAGCTCTCGCAGCATCAGGCATGTTCACTACAGTAGCATTTGCTCAAACAGTACCTGCCGCTCCAGAGGCCCCTGAAGTCAGCCCAATCACTGCAAACGTTACAGTGATTAATGATTATCGCTATCGTGGTATTTCTCAATCAAACTTTAAGCCAGCCATTCAAGGTGGTTTTGATTACGCTCACGAGAGTGGTTTCTACATCGGTAACTGGAACAGCTCCATTAGTTGGATCTCTGA
>JABMMT010000337.1 GCA_013205155.1 Betaproteobacteria bacterium
CACCATCGTAATAATGACATGAGAGCTTGCAGCGAGATCACCCACCGTATCGCACCAATGAGCACCCTTTTCTACTAGAGCATTAGTTTTCTCTTTAGAGCGGTTATATACATTGACAGGATAACCAGCAGCAAGCAAATGTCCTGCCATACTCGCCCCCATAATTCCAAGCCCAATAAATCCAATGGTAGGTTTTTGATTTGAGTCCAATTGTTTTCCCTATTTAATATCAATGGTGATTACCTATAGTAACTGAACTAAATAAGCTCTTGACGTCGACTAATGCAATACAGAGTGGCATCGCTAATAATTGATTTAATCTGGGCTTTAATCAGAGATTACTCCGCGGTAATTTTGGCTACCTTTACAACCTTGCCCGATTTAATCATTTCTTTTGGAGCTTCTGATGGAGCTACCAAACCAAAACTGACCTGATTTTTAGTGCTACAGTCGCAAATGAGAGCTTTGATAGATTCTCGGGCTTATAGGGCTTTAGGATAGCTTTTTTAATACCCACCATATCAGTAGTAACCCCTAAAATATACTCTCAGTTTCAATCAAAACATCATTTACCTCTCCAAAATTTATGGTGATGGGCGCTTGGGTTATCCTAGATTTTTTGAAGAAACTATTGGCTAATGAACTCATGACTACTACTGATTTTGAGACTGATTTTTGGAAACATGCTGAGGTAAGGAAAATCTGGGATGACATTATTCCAGGTCAACCCAGAAAAACAATTCCGTATACATTAACGCTTGAAGCAATTCAAAAACTTTGTAAAGTATTGGGCGATACGCACCCTATCTATTTTGATGAGGACTATGCTAAGACAACTCCTTATAAGGGAATCATCGCCCCTCCAGCAATTCATATCCTGCTCATGTTTTCGTGCACTCCAGTAGATGACTGGATGCGTAGCCCTGGAACAATTAATGCGGGACAGTCTTGGAGTTATAACCTTCCTGCTAGACCTGGTGATGTCATTAGACTAGAAGCAAGAGCCCTGGATAAATTTATCAAAAAAGATCGCCTATTCGTCATTCATGACAACGTTTTCTTTAACCAAAATAATGAAGTAATTTGCTCTGGTCGAGGCTGGACTATTCGCCCCGCCTAACTACTCACCCACCTTATAAATTAAATTAGAGACCAACATCATGAGCGCTGCATTTGAACAATTCAGTATTGGACAAAAAATTACTGGGACGTCCTTTCATCCAACTCGAGAATCCATCCGAGAGTTCTGTGAAGCCTCCCTAGACTTTAATCCCCTACATCTTGATGATGAATATATGAAAAACAGTTTTGGGAAAACCCAGTTTGGAGGAATCATCATGCATGGTATGAATAATTTTGGAGTCATTTCTAAAATGCTGACTGATTGGCTATACCCTCTTGGCGGGATTCATAGAAGACTAGAAACTCGCTGGAAGTCGCCAGTAAAACCTGGAGATACGATTACACCAAGCGCCATCATCACTTCCTTAAAGTCAACCCAAAAAGGTCATTGGGTCTCACTGGAGGTCAGTGTTAATAATCAAAGGAATGAAGTAGTTGCCGTAGGCGAAGCTCTTGTTGAGTTTCCAACTAAGATTCAGTGAAAACTAAGGGGTAATGAATGAAAACATTTTCTAACTTTCTACAAAATACTTTTTTTGTACTATTTCTACTTTTCACAAGTGGGGCATATGCTCAGAATTATCCCAATGGTCCAGTGAAGATTGTGGTTCCATTTCCACCAGGGGGAACCACAGACATCCTTGCACGCGTTTTAGCCAATGAACTCACAAAAAAATGGGGGCAATCGGTTGTAGTAGAAAATAAACCAGGAGCAAGTGGTACCATTTTTTCAGAGCAGTTAACGAATATGCCGCCTGATGGTTACACCCTAATGGTTACAGCGACACATCATGTTATCAATCCAAGTCTCTATAAAAACTTAAAGTACAACACCCGTACAGACTTCACCCCTATTAGCCTGGTTGCAGGGGTGCCTAACGTATTAGTGGTTAACCCAGCTTTTCCAGTAAATAATATCCAAGATCTAATTACTTATGCCAAAGCCAATCCAGGCAAGGTGATGTTTGGTTCATCTGGTAATGGGGGTGCAAATCATCTATCAGGGGAATTATTCAAATCAATGGCAAAAATTGATATGGTACATGTGCCCTATAAGGGTGCCGCTCCTGCCCTAAATGATCTTTTAGGAAATCAAATCTCAGTAATGTTTGATTCTATTCCTGGTGTTCTGAGTCATATCAAAGCTGGAAAGCTACGTGCTCTTGGAGTAACGTCTTTAACTCGAAGTTCAGCATTACCAAATGTTCCCACCATTAGCGAATCAGGCCTTAAAGGATTTGAAGCTCTCGCCTGGTTTGGAATGTATGCTCCACCCCAAATGTCGCCAGATTTATTAAGGAAAATTTCCGGTGATGTTGTAGCAACTCTACAGAGCCCTCAAGTAAAAAATCAATTTTCTGAACAGGGTGCTGATGCTGGCAATATGTCCCAAGCCGAGTACGCTAAATATGTCGATACTGAAATCAGCAAATGGGCTAAGGTGATCTCAGATGCAAATATTAAAATTGATTAATCGTGACCCTTCAGAAATCAAGCAGTAAAAATTTAGGGGCTTTATCCCACATTAGAGTACTAGATCTTTCTAGAATCCTAGCGGGTCCGTGGTGCACGCAAAATCTTGCAGACTTAGGTGCTGAAGTCATTAAAGTAGAGCGTCCTGGGTACGGAGATGATACGAGAGCCTGGGGACCTCCATGGATCAATCTGGAGGGAAAGATATCAAGTTATTTTGCCGCTGCAAATCGTGGGAAAAAATCACTCACCCTTAATATCTCATCTCCTCAAGGAAAAAAAATTATTGAAGAGTTGGTCAAGATCAGTGACGTTGTTATTGAAAACTATAAGCTCGGCGATCTAAAACGCTATGGCCTAGACTATGAAAGTCTAAAAGTAATCAACCCCAAATTAGTCTATTGCTCTATTACCGGTTATGGTCAAGATGGTCCTAATGCTCATAAACCTGGATATGACTTTGTTTTTCAGGCAATTGGTGGAATGATGAGTATTACTGGTGAGGCCGATGCCGAGCCTGGTGGTGGGCCGCAAAAAGTGGGCATAGCAATTGCTGACGTCATTACTGGTATGTATAGCACCATTGCCATTCTTGCTGCCCTCAATAGTCGCGATCAAACAGGGCTTGGCCAGTATATTGATATGGCATTACTAGATGGCATCATTGCTCTAGGCGGCAATCAAATCACAGGTTTCTTTACCGATGGCAAAGTACCTTTTCGTTATGGTAACGCACACGCAAGCCTTGTTCCCTATCAAGTATTTGCTGTTAAAGATGGGGAGATTGTGGTTGCTGTTGGCAACGACACTCAGTGGCAACGATTTTGCGAAGCCATCAATCGCCCTGATTTAGCTAAAGATCCAAAGTGGGAAAAGGTAACAGGACGAATTACTGGGCGCTCAGAGCTGATCCCACAACTTGCTAAAACGATGCTTGAAAAAGGTATGAATGAGTGGATCACCATACTAGAACAACATGATGTCCCTTGCGGACCGATTAATAATTATCAGCAAGTATTTGCAGATCCACAAGTCATTCACAGAGGGATCAAGGTAGATACGCCGTATGAAGATGGTTCGATCATTTCCACCATTGCAAGCCCTCTTAGACTCCAGAGTACTCCACCAGAATATAGGCGCCCTCCCCCCAAGTTAGGAGATTCAAACTTTGAAATTCTGAACCAACTTTTAGGTTACTCGGAAGAGTCAATAGAGCAACTGAAGAAAGAAAAAATAGTCTAGGTAGATAATCCCATGACTACTTGAGACTACTCCACCCAGGTCGTAAATTCCTCAACTGTTGCACGGGGGGTCTGGAAGGTATTTGCTTTGTGGGATTTGTCTGCATAACCAATAGCCATTCCACAGACCAGCATCTCATCCTCACCAGCACCAATCGCAGGTGCAATGATCTTACTAAATTTATTCCATGCAGCCTGAGGGCAGGTCGCTAAACCATGACTTTGTGCTGAGATCATGACGTTTTGCAAGAACATGCCATAGTCGAGGATCGATCCA
>JABMMT010000338.1 GCA_013205155.1 Betaproteobacteria bacterium
ATCTTAGCGCCTAGTGGCACCCCGCCTGCAATCATTAATAAGATCAACCTTGAGCTCGGGAAAATTATTGCTATGCCAGATATCAAGGCCAAACTACTGGAACAGGGTTGGACCACGGTTCACACTACGCCAGCACAAATGAATAAGCAAATTCAGTCAGAAATTCAGGAGTGGAAGATAGTCATTAATAAAGCAGGCATTACTCTTGACTAAATATCTTCAACATTACTCAACATGAATCTTGACCTGACCGCCGCTGATAAAAAAGATCGTTATAAGCTGCTGATGAGCAGCATTCTTCCGCGACCGATTGCTTTAGTAACCACTCAAGACGACCAAGGAAGAGTCAATGCGGCGCCATTTAGTTTTTTTAATATCATGGCAAGCACACCTGCCATTGTGGTTTTAGGGATTGACTCTAAAAGCCCAGGGGTCCCAAAAGATACTGTGCGGAATATGCAACTCACCAAAGAGTTTGTCATCAACATGGTGTCAGAGGAGATTGTAGAAAAAATGAGCTTATGCTCGAGCCCTCTTCCAGCAGGAGAGGATGAATTGCAGTATTCAGGTCTCACTGCTGTACCCTCGATTCAGGTCAAGCCTCCAAGGATTGCAGAATCGCCTATTAATATGGAATGTCGTATTGTTGAAATTCTTGAAATTGGTCACGACAGAAATATCGTAATTGGCAATGTGATTCACTACCATATTGATGATCAATTTTATGATGCCAAAAACGGTTACGTCTTAGTAGAAAAGTTAGGCTTAGTTGCTAGAATGCACGGCAAGTCGTTTTACTTACGCAGTCACGATATTTTTGAAGTTGATAGGCCAGTAGGCTCTTCGTCGCTACGCTAATACTGTTAGTCGATTGGTGCCCGAGGCCGGAATCGAACCGGCACGACTTTTTTGAGTCGGCAGATTTTAAATCTGCTGTGTCTACCGATTTCACCACTCGGGCTCGCACTAACAGGAACTGCCGCGCTATATAAATCAAGACAAGTCGATTTTAGCACGCAAGGGTCTCAAGCCTTACGAAGCCCAGCTCAGCTTAAAACCACTAAACTAAGCAGATGAAATCTCAAGGCAAAACAAGTAGGCTGGCCAAGCCCTTACGGCTTTTTTTGTGGCTCACTTTTGCCGTTTTGCTAGCTATAACAGTGCTAGTCATCTCATATTACTTTTCTGCCCAAACAGCAATTTCCGGTAAGCGCGTGATTAAAAATCTTGGGGATTCGGTAACGATTACTTTCGATGAAAGTGCTATTCCTCATATCAAAGCGAATAATCCAGCTGATGCCCTCTTTGCCTTGGGTTATCTGCATGCTACTGAACGTTCATGGCAGTTGGAAATGAACCGGCGCATTGGTAGTGGACGCCTCTCTGAAATTTTGGGGAAAGATGCCGTAGCAATTGATCGTTTCATTCGTACCTTAGGTATCAAGCGTGCTGCTGAACGTCAATATGATCGCTACCCCGCTTCTGCTAAGTACTTACTGCAATTGTATGCAGATGGCGTGAATGCCGGTAATGCACAACTAGGATGGGCTCTTCCGATTGAATATTTTTTAAGTGGCTCAAAGCCAGGGCATTGGTCACCTACTGATAGCGTTGCTTGGATGCTCATGATGGCCTACGATTTGGGCGGAAATTGGCAAAAGGAATTGCAACGTCTAGAGCTGTCACAATTTTTAAGCACCAAGCAAGTTTGGGAAGTAATTCCACTTCATAATCAAAACGAAATACTGACCAACCTTGATTTTGCAAAAATGTATCGAGATTTAAAGGTCTTTAATCCCAAAACTGGCCCGGCTGAAAGTAAGTCCAAAGATTTGCCTGAAACCGAACTGGTAATGCATGAGTTACCAGGCGGTAAGGATGGACTAGGTTCCAATAATTGGGCCCTCAGTGGCAAACTGACTGCTAGTGGAAAACCACTGCTAGCAAATGATCCTCATCTCGGTCTTTCTGCACCTGCCATTTGGTACTTCGCACACATTGACGCCCCTGGCATGAATGTCATTGGTGCAACTCTTCCTGGTATTCCTGGAGTCGTTTTAGGCAGAACCGATCAATACGCTTGGAGTTTCACGAATACCGGCCCCGATGTTCAAGACCTGTATATAGAGCAAATTGATCCCAAAAATCCAGGTATGTATCGTGGTCCAGATGGACCCTTAGCTTTCAAGGTTCGACAAGAAATTATTGATATCAAAGGCGCGCCCTCGCTTACTTTTCTTGTCAAAGAAACCAGGCATGGCCCCGTTATCTCTGATTCCCATGCGCGAGCTAAACGGACGATCGATACAAATCAATTCGCCCTTGCTCTTCGCTGGACCGCACTCGATATTGAGAATCAATCCGTTGCCGGCCTGTTAGATTTAAATCAAGCAAGCACACTTGATGCCTTCAAAAAATCCTTACCAAAAAATTATGCGCCGATGCAAAACGTCATCATGGCTGATATCGATGGAAATATTTCTTATCAGACCGCAGGCGTAGCTCCAAAAAGGACATTAAATCAGGGGCTTTATGGCGTAGCGCCTGCCATTGGGTGGGAGCGACAGTATGACTGGACCGCTTACATACCGTTTGATCAATTACCCTCTAGCTCCAATCCTGAACAAGGGTGGTTAGCAACGGCTAATCAAAAGATCATTGCTAGCAATAACCCCAATCCACTCAC
>JABMMT010000339.1 GCA_013205155.1 Betaproteobacteria bacterium
AGCCAATTCGGGTCCAGGGTTCTGCCTGCAGGGCGATCCAGTTATGGGCACTAGCAGCGTAAAAAAGTACCCCAGCAAAGGGAATCAGCGCTAAAAACAATTGGCCTAAGTATTTGGCCCAAGCGGCGCTTGGAAGTGCGCCCTTATGGTGAAGTCCGATCCACAACAGTGCGGCGTTTAGGCAAGCTCCTGTGCCAACTGATAGGGCCAATCCAGCATGTCCAAACCAAGGTACAAATACCAGGTTAGCTAATTGTGTGGCTACGAGTACGATCAAGCCAATTTTGACTGGAGTTCGTATATCTTGGCGAGAATAAAAACCGGGCGCCAAAATTTTTACCAAGATCAAGCCAATTAAACCAACGCCATAGGCTGCTAAAGCCTGCTGTGTCATCAACACATCGAGGGCGCTAAATTTTCCATAGTGGTACAAAACTGCTGCAATAGGTTCTCCAAAAATAAAGAGAGCAATGGCGCAAGGAGCTGCCAATAGGAATGTCAGTTGTAAACCCCAGATGAGTAATTCACCGGCATGAACTAAATCATTTTTAGCGTTAGCTTTGCTTAAGCTTGGCAAAAGCACGGTACCCAAGGCAACCCCAAGTAGTGCAGTCGGAAACTCCATCAAGCGATCAGCATATGAGAGCCAAGATATGCTTCCAGTCTGTAAGCGTGAAGCAATGTTGGTATTGATAATTAAGGAAATTTGTGCCACAGAGACTGCGAAGACTGCGGGCCCCATGAGCTTTAAAACACGTCTTGCGTCTGGGTTTTGTACTGCTGATTTAATGGCGCCAGGTAATAAACCGATGCGCGGTAAAAGTCCCAAGCGCGAGAGTGCAGGAATTTGAATCGCCAATTGCAAGAAGCCACCTAAAAGTACGCCAATGCCCAGAGCGTAAATCGGTTGCTCCAGATGCGGGGCCAATAAGATGGCGCTCCCAATTAAAGCGAGGTTGAGTAAAACAGGGGTGAAGGCTGGAATCGCAAAACGGCCAAAGGTATTCAGAATTCCAGCAGAAAGCGACACCAGTGAAATCAGTCCGATATAAGGGAACATGATGCGGGTCATGACAACGCTGGCCTCATAAGCGGGACCGCCGCTAAAGCCTGTAGCAATGATCAAAATGAGCACTGGTGCGCCAATGACCCCAAGTAGTACCGTCAGTAGTAAAGCCCAAAATAAGAGGGTGGCGACGGCATTTACGAGGATTTGAGCCTGCTTTTGATCGCCATTGCTGGAAATTTCACCCAAAATAGGTACAAAAGCCTGGGAAAAGGCTCCTTCGGCAAATAAGCGACGTAAGAGGTTAGGTAGCCTAAAAGCCACATTAAAGGCATCGGTCCACTCGGATGCGCCAAAGTTTCGAGCGATCAAAGTCTCCCTTAGCAGGCCCGTAATACGGGATAACATCGTCAGGGAGCTAACTTTGGCAGCAGCAGAAAGCAAGTTCATGAGCCGATTTTCCCCTATTTATCACGCAACTGGGCTTTTTTGCCCCTTTACTGTAAAATCTTCGTTTTTGGTGAGCTGGCTTACAAATCCGGCAAGTCTGACAAGATTTTCAACTAATCGTATTTTGTAATTTATAGAGGCAAGGTTTAAAGATGGCCAATACAGCACAAGCGCGTAAGCGCGCACGCCAGGCAGTAAAACAGAACGATCACAATTCCAGCTTGCGTTCGAAGCTCCGCACTTCTATCAAGGCAGTGCGCAAAGCGATCGAAACTGGTGATAAAGCTGCTGCATCGAAAGTATTTTCAGCAACTCAAGCAACAATCGACAAGATTGCTGACAAAAAGATTGCTCACAAAAATACTGCAGCACGTCAAAAGTCACGTTTATCAGCCGCTATTAAGGCGATGGCAGCGTAATTTAGTAATTGTTTTAGGCTGGTCGAAGTAGTTTCGACCTAAGCCCGCTCCTGATCAGAGCGGGTTTTTGTTTTTAGGGCTAGGTTTGGGGTTTGGGTTCAAACTCACACGCCTCTTCGATCGGCAGGCTGTTATCTTTGGCAAAGTTCATGACAAAGTCTAACGCTCTGGGATCAAGATCGCCTAGCCTGGTATCAATAACAACGCATTTCACTGTAGCAATCAGGATGGGTCTGACGTAGGATGAATAAGTGAAGCGAGGGTCTCCAGAATCTCCTGGAGGGCGAAAAGTAGCCATTACCCCGCAAAGACGCTCCGCCCAATCGCTGGGTCTAAATGGCTTGCCAGAAGTTGTAATACCTTGAATGAAAAGCTTTTTAGGATTCAAGTTGGCGTCAAGGTCGTGATAGAAATAAGTAGTACTAAGCTCTCTAGCTTAACAGCCTGAGTTGGCCGTAAGATGACTTAAGAATCTATTTTCGTGCAGTCGAAAGCTTTGAAAAAAATGCAATCCAAAACTTTAGTAGAAAGCTCAACGATGACATCTCTGGCAAAGCCACAAGTGCCCGGTCAGGTGAAGCACTACCTGCAATTCTCCGACCTTAACCGTCAAGAGTATGACTACTTACTGAAAAGAACGGCATGGCTCAAGGCGCAATTCAAAAGTTATGAGACTTGGCATCCATTGCATGATCGGACCTTGGCAATGATTTTTGAGAAACATTCCACTCGTACACGTTTGTCTTTTGAGGCTGGTATTCATCAACTTGGGGGTCAAGCTGTATACCTCAACACCAGAGACACTCAGTTAGGCCGTGGCGAGCCTGTAGAGGACGCCGCACAAGTCATATCGAGGATGACGGACATCATTATGATTCGGACCTTCGGTCAAGACATCATCGATCGTTTCGCAGCGAATTCACGGGTTCCCGTCATTAATGGTTTAACCAATGAGTTTCATCCTTGCCAGGTCTTGGCGGATATCTTTACTTATGTGGAAGCGCGTGGACCTATTCAAGGAAAAACAGTGGCCTGGGTCGGTGACGCCAACAATATGGCGTATACCTGGATCCAAGCCGCAGAATGTTTAGACTTCCAGTTTCATTTCTCAGCCCCAGAAGGTTATCAGTTAGACACTTCGCGCTTGACAGCAAAGTCAGCCCAGCATTTAACTGTTTATGCAGACCCTAGAGGAGCTTGTAAGGGTGCTGACTTAGTGAGTACAGATGTATGGACTAGCATGGGTTATGAAGCTGAAAACACATCACGTATGAGCGCCTTTAAAGATTGGATGGTCGATGAAGAGTTGATGGCTTTGGCAAAACCAGATGCTTTGTTTATGCACTGCCTGCCTGCTCATCGAGGTGAGGAAGTATCTGCTGGAGTCATTGATGGCCCACAAAGTATCGTTTGGGAAGAGGCGGAGAACCGTTTGCATGTGCAAAAAGCCTTGATGGAGTATTTGCTTTGCGGGCGTTTAGAGTAAATTATTTTGATTATTTTTTTGATTGAATAGAAAACATGTCTGAAATTAAAAAAGCAGTATTGGCTTATTCGGGTGGTCTAGACACTAGCGTGATCTTGAAGTGGCTTCAAGATACTTATGGTTGTGAGATTGTGACATTCACGGCTGACTTAGGTCAGGGAGAAGAACTAGAGCCAGCCCGCGCTAAGGCGCTGCAGTTTGGGATCAAGCCCGAGAATATTTTTATTGATGATCTACGTGAAGAATTTGTCCGTGATTTTGTATTTCCAATGTTTCGTGCCAACACAATCTATGAAGGTGAGTATTTGTTGGGCACATCTATTGCACGCCCATTAATTGCTAAGCGTCAAATTGAAATCGCGCGTTTAACAGGTTCTGACGCTGTATCTCACGGCGCTACCGGAAAAGGTAATGATCAAGTTCGCTTTGAATTGGGCTATTACGCTCTTGAGCCGGGAATTAAAGTAATTGCCCCATGGCGTGAATGGGATCTGCTCTCCCGTGAAAAACTGATGGCCTATGCAGAAAAGCACGGTATTCCAGTCGAGATGAAACACAAGCAAGGCGGCTCACCCTATTCCATGGATGCCAACTTATTGCATATTAGTTATGAAGGCCGTCATTTAGAAAACCCCAATGCGGAAGCTGAAGAAGCCATGTGGCGTTGGACGGTTTCTCCTGAGAAGGCTCCAGATGCGCCAGAGATTATTGAGATTGAATTCAAAGCAGGTGATCCAATTACTATCAACACAAAAGCCTACAAACCGCATGAGTTATTAGCCGAACTTAATCGTATTGGGGGCATGCATGGTATTGGCCGTTTGGATTTGGTAGAAAACCGTTTTGTTGGCATGAAGAGCCGTGGTTGCTATGAAACTCCTGGGGGCACAATTCTGATGAAGGCACACCGCGGCATTGAGAGCATTACCCTTGATCGCGAAGTAGCTCATCTCAAAGACGACCTGATGCCACGCTATGCCAGCCTGATTTATAACGGCTTGTGGTGGTCTCCTGAGCGCGTTGCCTTGCAAACCTTAATTGACCATACCCAACAGATGGTAAATGGTGTTGTTCGTCTGAAGCTCTACAAAGGTTCTGCTTCTGTTATTTCAAGGGATTCAGCCAATACTTTGTTCGATCAAAATATTGCCACCTTTGATGATGATGGCGGCGCTTATAACCAGGCGGATGCTGGCGGCTTTATAAAGCTCAATGCTCTACGTATGCGCATTGCAGAAATTGCTAAACGTAAGCGTGCCCAGAAATAATAAAACCCTATTTTTCAGTTAAAGGATATTCAGATGCAATTTGATCAAGTTTCAGTAGGCAAAAAAGCTAATGTATTTTTTGATGGCAAGTGTGTATCTCATACAGTTACTTTGCCCAATGGGATTCGGAAGTCAGTAGGTGTGGTACTACCTAGTACTTTACGTTTTGAGCTCAGCACTAAAGAAAGCATGGAGGTCGTCGACGGCAATGCTTTTGTCAGTATTAATGGCGCTCCTGAGCAGGAGTACAAGGCAGGCCAGAGCTGGGAAGTAGAAAAGGGCGGTTACTTCATCATCCGCGCTGAACAACCCGTCCATTATGTTTGCCACTTTGAATAAATAAAGCCATCAAGCCACGTGCCAAATACAACGCAGACCAAGGTCTGCGTTTTTTATTATCTGTTATTGCTTATCTCTTGGGCAGTCCAGTAATTACGCTGCCGGGCGTGATGACTCGTTCTGAGAACCACTGTTTGTTCATCTCCAAGGCATACCGTACGGTAGCTTTAGGGCAATGATTATTGGTGGTTTCAGCTTGCATCTCTTCGATGTTCACAATCTTTCCATCGTCAGCAATGAAGGCAATGGAAAGGGGAA
>JABMMT010000340.1 GCA_013205155.1 Betaproteobacteria bacterium
AGTCCTTGAATGTTGGCTAAGAATGCTTGCATGTTTACTCCTAAGTATTGAAGGTGAGGTTAAAAATAAAAAGGTTAATGGTGACTATGAGCTTGGCCAATGTAGACCAAAGTCAACATCATGAAAATAAAAGCTTGTAACAAAATGACCAAAATATGGAATATTGCCCATGCTGATCCAGCAAGCACATTGCCTACAAAACCGAGCATCGATAAATCCAAATTAAAAGTCCAGATACTTCCTAGAAGAGCAATCAACAAAAAGATTAGCTCTCCAGCATACATATTTCCAAACAGTCGCATTCCCAAAGAAACGCCTTTAGCAACATATTCGATGATGTTCAAAACCAAATTAAAAGGTGCCAGGTACCACTTAGCACCAAATGGTGCTGAGACAAGCTCGTGTATAAATCCGCCCAAACCTTTGACCTTGATGCTATAAAAGAAAACAAGCAACAGGACGGAAAAAGACAATCCTAGGGTGGCATTTAAATCGGTAGTGGGAACAATTTTGTGGTGCGGGACGTGCACTCCAAAGCCTTCAATGAAGTGATTGACGCCAACAACCCAATCTACTGGGACCAGGTCAAGTGTATTCAAAAGGATGATCCAACAAAAAACAAACAGTGCTAGAGGAGCAATATAGGATCTGTCACCATGAACAATTCCCTTTGATTGAGTCTCAACCATCTCAACTAGCATTTCAACTAAACATTGAAAGCGGCCCGGTACACCAGGCGAGGCTCTGCGTGCTGCAATCATCAATAAAAATACTGTAACCAAACCCATGAGGGTAGTCCAAAACATGGTGTCGAAATGAATAACGCTGAAGTCAATAATGGATGACTGTGGCCCCCCAATATTGTTGAGGTTTTGCAAGTGCTCTGCAATATAAGCGGTGGGTGTAAGCGGCTCACTAGCCGCGTTAGGGCCTGTTGCTGCTGCGTTAACTTCGCTAGACATCTCTTACTTGTCCTTGTTTATTTGCTTCTTGTTACTTCCAAAACCACGCCAACAGATAACATTTGAGCGTAGCCAAATAAGTAACAAGCAACGGGATCCATTTCAAATCAGGCTGCTTTAGGGCAAAGCCTATGAACAAAACGATAGTTGCCAGGATTTTTATAAATTCACCAGAAACCACTGCCGCCAAAAAGCCGCCGGGGCTGGACTTGACACTCTTTTTTGCCGCCTCTATGCGCATCAAAAACAACGCGGAAGGCAAAAATCCGATCAAACCGCCTACTAAAGCCGAATAAGTATAAACGCTTCTGTTAGCTTGATCAAAAAAAATGAAGCAAATACCAGCAATTGCTAGGGTGATCGCTACCTGGCTTAAAACAACCCACCATGAATTGAGTGAAGCAAAATTACGTGGTTTTGCTTTACGTAATGCATCCATCTCCTCCTTGCTGAAGGTTTTATAGGCGTCATCGTCATTTTCAACCCACTCACGAAGGCCAGTTGATGGTTCTTTTTTCACATCATTCATTTCATGAAGAAAAAGGGGTCTGCTAGTCCGCAGCAATACCCAACTTTTTTAATAAGGAATCGAGTTCATCAAACTGGCTGAAACCAATTCGAATCTCTCCGCCCTTGCCTTTAAACTTAAATTGCACGTTTAGCCCTATTAAATCAGCCATCTCCTGAGCTAAACGGCGCGTATCTGGGTCGCGACCCCCGCTTCTAGCAGTAGGGCTTTTAGCCTTTTTGTGGCCAATTTGACCCCCAGCAATAGCCAGAGCGGCTGACATCCTTTCGGCTTCACGCACCGAAAGCCCCTGAGAGGCAATTTTTTGGGCCAATGTAACCTGACTGGCCCCCGGCAAGGATAGTAAGGCACGAGCATGCCCCATATCAATATCTCCCGCCAACAACAGCGCCTGAACAGGCTTTGCCAACTGAGCTAAGCGCAATAAATTCGTGATGGCGCTTCTAGATTTACCAACTGCCTTAGCTGCCTGCTCATGAGTAAATCCGAACTCTTCGATGAGCCTTGCTAAGCCCTTAGACTCTTCGAGAGGATTCAAGTCCTCTCGCTGCATATTTTCAACTAAAGCCATCGCTGCCGCGGCTTGATCATCTGCCTCAGAAACTAAAACCGGAACCTCCTTAAGTCCAGCAATAGAAGCTGCACGAAAGCGACGTTCGCCAGCAATAATTTCATATTTACCAGGAGAAACTAAGCGCACCAACAGGGGCTGCATTACGCCTTGCTCGCGAATACTTTCGGCCAACTCTTGCAATGCGCCTGCTGCCATTTTTTGTCGCGGTTGATATTTACCCGCCTGCAATGCCGTCAGAGGTAAACGATTTATTGCGGTCGAAGAACCTTCGTTATGTATTTTTTCTCCAAGCAGCGCCTCTAAACCTCTGCCCAAACCTTTTTTCTTAATTGCAACCATGGTCTTTTATTCTTCCTAGAAATTACATTTGCTGAATACGTTTGATCATTTCAGCGCCGAAATCTAAATAGGCTTTTGCGCCACGAGAGGTTTTGTCAAAAGCCACCCCAGGAAGGCCATAGGACGGAGCCTCTGCCAATCGCACATTGCGAGGAATAATGGTCTTGAATACTTTATCGCCAAAATGTTCAAGCAGTTGATCTGAAACTTGCTGCTGCAAAGTCATGCGCGAATCAAACATCACGCGCAACAGGCCAATGATGACTAAATCAGGATTTAAATTTGCATGCACTTGTTTGATTGTGTTGACTAAATCAGACAAGCCCTCTAATGCAAAGTATTCACACTGCATCGGAACAATAACGCCATTAGCCGCACACAATCCATTCAGCGTTAATAAAGATAATGCGGGAGGGCAATCAATCAAAATAAAATCGTAGTTATTGGCCACTATTGCAAGCGCATCTTTCAAACGCGATTCGCGCGCATCAATATCAACTAACTCAATTTCTGCACCAGCTAAATCACGATTTGCCGGCAGTACGTCATAACCTGCACTTTCACACCGCTGCGCGCAATCCATTACGGTAGCCATACCAATTAATACTTGATAGACCGTGCTCTTTAAATCGGCCTTTTCAATTCCCGATCCCATGGTTGCATTGCCTTGTGGATCTAAATCCACTAACAGCACGCGCTGCTTCAGCCCCGCCAAGCCTGCGGCCAAATTTACAGCTGTAGTGGTTTTGCCAACACCACCTTTTTGATTTGCGATACAGAATATTTTTGCCATAGCTGCTTTGTGGGTTTGCTTAAGGAGTAGAGGGGGATTTTCTGATGGGGGTCAACACTAAAAGTCGGCGCTCAATAGACATGCTGGGAATCACTAAGGCTTCATCGGCTAACAAATGCCAATCATTCTTACAAACGTCGGCCATTTCTTCATCTGCACGCTTGGATTTCATTGCAAAGACTAGGCCCTCAGGCTTAAGCAGGGGCAAAGATAGCTCTAAAAACCGTGCCAGGTTAGTAAATGCACGAGCAATAACGGCGTCAAACTGACCTGATTGCTGCATTGCAACACTTTCTACTCTTTCGCTAAGCACCTCTATGTTCTTCAGTTTGAGCTTGCCACGAACATGCTGCAAAAATGCCGTCTTTTTTCTGATTGCCTCAATCAAAGTCAAATGCCATTGCGGCTGGACAATTGCAATTGGTATCGCAGGCAGACCGCCGCCCGAGCCTAGATCGGCAATTTTAGGGGTAGAGCCTTTTAAAAACCGCCTTAAAACTGGTAAAACTGCAATAGAATCAATCAGATGCAAGTGAATAGAATCTTTTTCATCTTCGATTGCAGTAAGGTTGTGCACCTGATTCCAGCGCCCCATTTCTTGTAAAAATAGCTCCAAATCAGCTATATTGGCATCGCTTAAATTGAGGCCCAGCTCTTCAATTCCCAGCGCCAGCAAGTCTTCGGTCATGCGGTCTCTTGGGTGCGCCCCAAACCCTTTTTAAGGTGCACCAAGAGCAAAGAAAGGGCTGCTGGGGTTACCCCAGAAATTCTTCCTGCTTGCCCCAGTGTTGTAGGTTTATGCAAATTCAGCTTTTGTTGAACCTCTTTGGATAGACCGAGAACCTGCGAATAATCTAGTACCCCCGAAAGAGGGAAGGACTCGTTATGCTCCTGACGAGCAATTTCAACCGCCTGGCGATCAATATAGCCCTGGTATTTAACCGAAATCTCAACTTGTTCGCTAATTTGGGTCGCCAAACCCAAATCTTCATCCAGAATACCTGGAGACCACAAGCCATTACCTAAGGCAGTAATTGCCTCGTAAGTAACACCTGGGCGCCTTAAAAGCTCAGTCAAACTACATTCATGGGATAGGTCTTGACCCAACAACTGGGAAACCATAGCAGCAGCTTCATGCTTTGGTCCCACCCAAATATCTTGTAAGCGAGATGTTTCACGTGAAACAGCTTCTTGTTTCCGACAAAATACTTCCCAGCGATAGTCATCAACTAGCCCAAGCTCGCGCCCAATAGCGGTTAAACGCATATCAGCATTATCTTCACGCAAGCTAAGGCGATATTCGGCTCGACTGGTAAACATTCGGTAGGGCTCTTGAACGCCACGGGTAATTAGGTCATCAACCAACACGCCAATATAGGACTCACTGCGCTTAGGCAGCCAAGGCTCTTTGCCCTTTGCTGCTAAACCTGCATTAATGCCGGCCAACATGCCTTGGGCCGCAGCCTCTTCATAGCCCGTTGTCCCATTAATTTGACCCGCAAAATACAGCCCATTGATCGCCTTGGTCTCAAGGCTATGAAGCAATTGACGAGGATCAAAGAAATCGTATTCAATAGCATAGCCAGGGCGCACAATGACGGCGGACTCTAAGCCTCGTATGCTTCGAACCAAATCCCACTGAATATCAAACGGCAGGCTAGTTGAGATTCCATTCGGATAAAACTCATTGGTAGTCAGCCCTTCGGGCTCTAAAAAAATCTGATGGCTATTTCTAGAGGCAAATCGATGGATCTTGTCTTCAATAGACGGGCAATAGCGGGGGCCAACCCCCTCAATTAGCCCGGTATACATTGGAGAGCGGTCTAAACCTCCACGAATAATGTCGTGAGTCTTTTCATTGGTATGGGATATCCAACAGGGAACCTGTCTAGGATGCTGTTCTGAACGCCCCAAATAGGAAAAAACAGGAACGGGGTCTAAGTCTCCAGGCTGCTCGAGCATAGCGGAGAAATCAATAGTGCGGCCATCAATTCGGGGGGGGGTCCCTGTCTTTAGTCTTCCTTGTGGCAACTTTAGCTCTTTTAGGCGGGACGACAAAGAAACCGAGGCAGGGTCACCAGCGCGGCCACCCGCATAACTATTGAGGCCTACATGAATCTTTCCATCAAGAAAGGTGCCCGCAGTCAAGACCACCTTCTTGGCTATAAACTCCAAGCCCGTTTGAGTAATGACGCCCTGAACCTCATCTCCATTTACCAATAGATCATCTACTGCAGCCTGGAAAAGGCTCAAGTTAGGCTGATTTTCTAAGCGACGACGTATGGCCGACTTGTATAGAATTCGATCGCCCTGGGCTCGTGTTGCACGAACAGCAGGCCCCTTGCTGGAGTTGAGAATACGGAACTGGATGCCAGCCTCATCAGTGGCCGCCGCCATGGCGCCGCCCATAGCATCAATCTCTTTAACCAAATGTCCCTTACCAATGCCGCCAATGGAAGGATTACAGCTCATTGCGCCTAAACTCTCAATGCTATGGGTAATTAGCAAGGTATCGCAGCCCATGCGCGCCGAGGCAAGGGCAGCCTCCGTCCCAGCATGACCGCCTCCCACAACAATGACATCGAAACTTTTGGAATAACGCATGATTTGCCTCAGATAGGGCGATGATCATAGCATTTTGTTTGTTTCACGTGAAACAAAAATGGGCCAAAAAAACTCACAGCATCATTAATAACATGTAAGGCATTGATTTAGTTGATAAAATAGGCATTCCAAGCAGATTTAAGAATCAATACGCTCACAATCAATAAGAAAGCTTTTCGGACAAAAGTACTGCCATGCTGAATGGCCAGACGACTGCCAAACTGACTGCCCACAATATTAGCAATCATCATTGCCAAGCCTAGGGGCCAATGAATTTGTCCAAGGCTGGCCAACATTAAAATAGCTGCCGTATTGGTTGCAACATTGACTAGCTTGGTTGCTGCTGAGGCGTGTAAAAAATCAAAGCCGAAGAAACGTACAAAGCCAAAAAGAAAAAAGCTGCCTGTTCCAGGACCAAAAAACCCATCGTAGAAACCAATAACCAAACCCAGTATGACGCCCTTAAATTGTTGATATCGACCAACCCCTTTAGGCGCATGGCTCTTGCCCAAGGAAGGCTGAAACCAGGTGTACAGCAAAAGAAATAACAAAACAAATGGCAAGGCCTTGCGCAAAGGCTCAGCAGGAAAATTACTCACTGCATTTGCCCCTAGAAGTGAGCCAACAAAACCGGCAACGATGGCTGGGCCCACCGAAGCCCATGGCAAGGAAACATGTCGCAGATATCGACGCGCAGCATTTAAGGTGCCGCCAACTGCAGAAACTTTATTTGTGCCAAGCAAGGTCGCTGGAGAGGCATCGGGATAGGCGGCAAATAAAGCCGGGACTTGTATCAAGCCGCCGCCACCGGCCACCGCATCTACTAGGCCAGCAAAAAATGCCATCGCTAATAGCAAGGGCCAAATGAAAATTGAAAATTCGATAAGAGGCTCGATCAAAAAATAATCATAAGGTCTTTCATTGCAGCCTTATTCAAAATGTATTTTAGTCA
>JABMMT010000341.1 GCA_013205155.1 Betaproteobacteria bacterium
ATTGTGACCGGCTTGTTTGTAGCGATCTCAATGTGTACTGGTGGTGGCGCTTGGGATAATGCAAAGAAATATATCGAAGAAGGCAACTTCGGCGGTAAAGGTTCTGATGCGCACAAAGCAGCGGTGACTGGTGACACTGTAGGCGACCCCTATAAAGACACTGCAGGTCCTGCGGTGAACCCACTCATTAAGATCATTAATATTGTGGCATTGCTTATCGTGCCACTCTTGCCGGTGGTGAGCGGATAAGAAGTAAACGCTTTAAATAAAAACGCCTAGCATTGCTAGGCGTTTTTTTTATTCTCCACAATGATGAAGTCATGGTTACTCAGATGCTTATTATTGGGTATGTGAAGAAAATTACCTAGGGGCTAAAAAGTGCCTTTTCTAAGGTCTTGCAAGCCTCTTAAATGCTCTATACAATTGCAATATACATAAGCGGGAGGTGAAGCATGGCTATTTCAACGGTTTTTACAAATAATAGGACTCAGGCGGTGCGATTGCCTGCCGAAATGAGGCTCCCAGAAAATGTGCGTAAGGTAAATGTTCGGGCAAAAGGTCGTGAGCGCATCATTGCCCCAGTTGAAAATATGTGGGACAACTTCTTCCTGAGTGAGTCTGGCGTAAGCGATGACTTTATGGATGAAAGAGGTTCTCAAGAACAAGGCGATAGGGAGCCCCTTTGATGCTGAAGTACTTACTAGACACTAATATCGTTATTTATGTCATTAAGCGAAAACCGCTAGAGGTACTTAAAGTTTTCAACAAAAATGCGAATCGTATGGCCATATCAACAATTACATTAGCTGAGTTGATTTATGGCGCCGAAAAAAGTAAGCAAGTAGAAAAAAATCTCAATAATATTGAGGACTTTATAAGTCATTTAGAGGTTCTCCCTTATGACATTAATGCAACTCAGCATTACGGGCAAATAAAAGCATTTTTAGAGCGCAATGGTAAGCCTATTGGAGTCAATGATATTCATATTGCAGCTCATGCAAGAAGTCACGGTTTAACTTTGGTGACAAATAATTTGTCTGAATTTAAAAGAGTCCCAAATCTTGCCCTTGAGAATTGGGTTTAAATAGCACTCCTTAAACAAAAAAGCCTAGCATTGCTAGGCTTTTTTTTATTACCCAATCATCAAAAACTTAGGACAAAGTTTCCAAATAACGTTGAGCATCTAATGCGGCCATACAACCTGTGCCAGCACTCGTAATAGCTTGACGGTAGATGTGATCTTGAACGTCGCCTGATGCGAATACACCGGCAATGTTGGTAGCGGTGGCATTACCCTCGAGACCTGAGTGAGTTTTGATGTAGCCATTGTTCATTTCCAGTTGGCCAATAAAGAGCTCGGTATTCGGTTTGTGACCAATGGCAATGAAGGTGCCAGTGACTGCGATATCTTCGGTACTGCCATCTTGTTTTTTAATGCGTACGCCCGTTACACCTTTGTCATCGCCAAGAACTTCATCAAGTGTGCAGTTGAGTTTGAGCTCAACTTTGCCTTCGGCTACTTTTGCCATCAGGCGATCAATCAGTATAGGTTCAGAGCGGAACTTATCGCGACGATGAATCACAGTAACCTTTTTTGCAATACCAGTTAGGTAAAGCGCTTCTTCAACTGCGGTATTACCACCACCCACTACGCAAACATCTTGATTGCGATAAAAGAAGCCATCACAAGTTGCGCAACCAGAGACCCCGCGACCCATGAATGCTTCCTCGCTCGGTAAGCCAATATATTGAGCAGAGGCGCCAGTGGAAATAATCAGGGCATCGCAGGTATAGGTTCCAGAATCACCTACTAGACGAATTGGCTTTTCTGTGAGGGCTGCAGTATGAATATGGTCAAAAATGATTTCAGTATTAAAGCGTTCGGCATGCTTTAAAAAGCGATCCATGAGCTCGGGTCCTTGAACGCCATCTGGGTCGGCCGGCCAGTTTTCTACATCCGTAGTGGTCATTAATTGGCCGCCTTGAGCTAGGCCAGTAATGAGGGTAGGCTTTAAATTGGCTCTGGCGGCATAAACGGCTGCTGTATAGCCAGCAGGGCCAGAACCGAGAATTAGTACTTTGGAGTGTTTGGGTGTATTTGTATTCATATTCAAATTATAGGTTTGCTTGTTTACAATCGGCAGAACATGGCAAGAACCGCATACCCGAAGTCAAAGATTCCCCAGTCCCCTGATAATCGCGGGCAGGGCAGGATGCCCCGCCTACTCCTAGAGGCTCGCTGGTTCATCTCCTTAGGTTTGTGCCTGGGTTTATTTGCCATCCTATTGACTTATTCCAAGGCGGATCCAGCTTGGTCCCATGCCAGTTTTGAGAGCCCGCAAAACCTGGGTGGTCGTTTTGGCGCTTATTTTGCAGATTTATTGCTTTATATCTTTGGGGTTTCAGCATTTTGGTGGGTTGCCTTATTTGGCCGCCGTGTACTTCAAGGCTGGCGTGAGCTTTGGAGTATCCCTTTGCCAGCAGATCCTGAGGCTAAACCAGATTCCCTGATAGTTCGTTGGCTGGGCTTTGGGCTGACTTTGATTTGCAGTATGGGTCTTGAGTCCATCCGTCTTCATTCGCTAGCCTGGGAGCTCCCAAGGCCTCCTGGCGGTATTTTGGGTGAGCTGATTGGCGATCCCCTCCAAATGTCTCTCGGTTTTACAGGCGCCACCTTAGTTCTATTGTTTGGCTTATGCGCTGGCCTATCTTTATTTCTACATTTTTCTTGGATGGATGCTGCTGAAAAAGTAGGGCGCTTTCTAGAGGTTTCATATCACCGTATTCTCGAGCGTCGTGATAGCGAAGCAGATCGTAAATTAGGTGAAGCCGCTGCCGAAGAGCGTGAAGAGTATGTCGAAGAGTTTCGTGGTCGTGTGGAAGTAGCAGCGCCCGTGCAAATTGTGCGCGCACCGATAGAGATTCTTAAAAGTGCCCGTGTCGAGCGTGAAAAACAGCAACCCTTATTTGTGGATATTCCAGATTCGCAGTTACCACCTTTAGCGCTTTTAGATCCAGTGCCCGAAGTAAAAGAAACGATTTCTGCTGAGGTATTGGAATTTACTTCACGCCTCATTGAACGCAAGTTAGCTGAATTCGGTGTGCAAGTGACAGTGATTGCAGCATATCCCGGCCCGGTAGTGACTCGTTATGAAATTGATCCCGCCGTTGGTGTTAAGGGTAGTCAGATTGTCAATCTCTCACGTGACTTAGCGCGGGCTCTAGGTGTGGTGAGTATGCGTGTAGTGGAGACGATTCCTGGTAAGACCTGTATGGCTTTGGAATTACCAAACCCAACGCGTCAATCGGTTTACCTATCGGAGATTTTGACTTCACAGGTTTATAACGATAACCATTCACTATTAACACTGGCTTTAGGTAAAGATATTTCTGGTAGCCCAATGGTTGCCGATTTAGCAAAGATGCCCCATTGCTTAGTGGCTGGTACTACTGGTGCAGGTAAGTCAGTCGGTATTAATGCCATGATTCTGTCACTGCTCTTTAAGGCAAAGCCTGATGAGGTCAGACTCATCATGATTGATCCAAAGATGCTGGAGATGGCGATGTATGACAGGATTCCTCATCTGTTATGCCCGGTCGTAACCGATATGAAGCAAGCCTATAACGCGCTCAATTGGGCAGTCCACGAGATGGAGCGTCGCTATAAGCTGATGAGTAAGTTTGGTGTGCGGAACTTAGCTGGCTTTAATAAGAAAATTCTAGAAGCAGAAGAAAAAGGTGAAAATCTCACCAATCCATTTAGCCTGACCCCTGATGATCCCGAGCCAATTTATAAAGCACCTGTCATCGTCATCGTGATCGATGAGTTAGCAGACTTGATGATGGTCTCTGGCAAAAAGGTTGAGGAGTTGATTGCGCGGATTGCACAAAAGGCCCGTGCTGCTGGTATTCATTTGGTGTTGGCTACTCAGCGACCTAGCGTGGATGTGATTACTGGTTTGATTAAGGCGAACGTGCCTACTCGTATTTCATTCCAGGTCAGTAGCAAAATTGATAGTCG
>JABMMT010000342.1 GCA_013205155.1 Betaproteobacteria bacterium
GCGTCTTTTAATGCGCTCATATTGATGTTTCTTCTAAAAAATACATAGTTAAGGTTAGTTTATGTCTTTGGCCATATTCTTGACCTACATCAATAAGCGTCGCTTAAATCCACGCTTGAGCACTACAAGGATGACAAATCCCCAATAGATAAAGCGTCCTTTTAAAGGACAGTTCTAGTCGAAGGGAAAGCTGGAAAACCAAGGGGAAATGGTGCCAGACCGCGGCCTACACTAGAGATTCTATGGACCACTTCTAATGTTTTGAGAATTCTTGGTGGCCCGGGGCGGAATCAAACCGGGGTTGGGAATGTCTTATCCGCCTATCTAATTTACCAAAATAAATTTAGCGGCGGCACTCACTACTTGATCTTCTACCTTATTAAATCCATGGTACGCCAATCCCATGCATTTTAAACCTACGTCTTCTCCACCATCAATCATGACCAATTCTGATTTGGTTTCCTTGCTTCGCCTGTTAATAATTGATTCTGATGCACTTATTGGCGTCGCTGCACAAGCCTCTTTTTGATGGTGGATTGCCAATACCGGCTTACTAAAGTTATTACTTAAAGTTTCGCCAATGTGGGTTCCAGCAATAATGATCCCAGAAACCGATGCCGATTTCTCGCTCTGATTGGCAAATTCAATTGCCGTTACCGTTCCCATACTGTGTCCAAAAATCCAGATGGGCACATTAAATTTATTTTCATAGTATTTAACGACACTTTCCACTCGTGCCAAGTGTTCGGATTTGCCGCGTACATTCCCACGCCGTGCGTCACCCAAGTCATAAGGCGAATCTACTAAAACAGAATTGATTCCATACGGTTGCCATAATCCTGCCGAGCGATTTAACGGATTTTGCTTGGTCGTTGACCCATCGGACGTTAAATCCAATATGCCATCACCTCCAATGAATAAAAGAACGACTGCTTTAGGGTTTGGGGTCTCAATTAAAAAAGTTTTTGTAGGCGCTTTGCCAGTCTGTGGAACCTCTAGTAGCTGTCCAAAGACAATAGCTGGCACAAAAAGTGATATCAGACAAATGATTATTTTCATCAAAAGTTGCCTCCATTGACTTTAAATATTAGCATCATCTACGTTGTCGTTTTAAACGACATCGACCGACACAGGGATGAATAATTGACTTGTCCTTTTAAAGGACAGTTCATGATGGAGATATCCGAGACAAATGGCGTCTAACCTTGCCAAGCCCCAAAAGAAAATAGCCCAATAAGTGGGCTAAGGTGATTCTTAGTGGCCCGGGGCGGAATCAAACTGGGGTTGGAAATGTCTGGCTCTATTTATAGGATGTTGAGGGCAATTCCACCGCAAACTTAACGCCTTTACAAAAGTCATCTAGCGTATTTAATTAATTCCACATAATCCTCTTCAAATACCTCACCAATTTCTTTATAAATCAGCTTATTTTTAGCATCAAGAATCAGTAGCACAGGCACCCCACGAATTTTTCCAATGGCTTCATTCAGCTCTGGAGTCATCATTGCCGTTGGAAAACTATAGTGATTTTTTCGCATATATTCTTTGGCAATGGCCGGTGTTTTATCAATAGAAATAGTCACAATATTCATTGATCCAGGTGGGATGCGCTTAGAGAAACTCTCTAGATAATTATTTTGGCGCTTACAAAATGGGCACCAAGATGCCCATAATTGAATCAGTGTATTTTTTGTATTGTTTTTGGGGATTTCAAAATAAGTACCGTCTAAAGTCTGGACCTTTTCAAATGGTAATGTTTGGCCAATTTCAATTGCCATTACTGAGCTCGGTCCCATAATGCAATATACAAAGATCATTGCGGTAACAAGTGATCTGGTTAGCTTTAGCATTTAGGGAGCTCAAATAGGGGGCATAATTGGCATATTAATCAATACTTCATCTACTCTATATGAGACCGCCGATTAAAAATAGCCCAACAAGTGGGCTATCGTGATTCTTGGCGGCCCAGGGCGGAATCGACTAGGGCCGTGGGATGGTTGCATTAGATGAGGAGTTTTTGAATAAAGTCTTTTATTTTTTGATGCATATCATTTGTTGCGGCGTTAGATCGACAAACTGTAAAGTGGTTATAGATATTAAGCGCCTTGCCACACTCACCATCCACCGAAGGTGTATGCGCACCCCTGTTCGATGTATCCCAGCCGTGAGTAGCATCGGGATAATGTATCCATGAAGCGGCCTCTTTAAAAACCCTTGTTGGGCATTTTCTTGGGTCTGTTGCCGTATCTTTACCTGCTGTAAATACTAGAACTGGCCCCCAATAAGGACCAAGGGTTGGATCCGTTTTCCATCCCTTACTATTACAAACTGGATACAAACTAAAGCCTGCTCGATATAGGCCCTTAGCATTCTGGTCCATAAAAGGCTCATCTGTAAATGTCCTTAATACGGTCCATCCACCTTGGCTGCCCCCCATTAAAAATAGCTTATCTTTATCAATGTCTTGCAAACCTAACCATCTACCAGCTGCAATTGCATCTAACATCCTGGCATTTGCCCCTAAACTAGTATAGGTTTCCCAGTTCTCTTGTTGTCCTCTACTCCAGTAGCTATCCAAAACTAAAGTGTTTGCCCCTAACTCATCTCTTGCCCAAAGAGCGGTTGCAAAGTCGCCAGGTATCAGGCCATGCCCTCCATGAACAATAACTAATGTTGGCCTTCCTTTAACCCCCTTAGGATGGGGTGTCCAGCTTGCCAATAAATTTCCCTTGTTATTAAAGGCCGGGATAATTGGACGCATCGGCGCTAAATTTACTTTGATGGTGTTGTTATAGGCACTGTAGTTTGTAATGATTCGCTCAGGCACTTTATCGGAAACGATTGGCGGCTGAAAATAATCCACATCTTGATCGGAAAATGGATTACCTGCGCATCCAGCAAGAACTAATACTACGAATAGCACTTTGAAAATTTGATGTCTCAACATATCTGGGTTTATAACACTCAGTATATGAAAAAACCACCCGAAGGTAGTTTTAGTGTTTCTTGGTGGCCCGGGGCGGGATCGAACCAGGGCCTACCATGTCCAAATCCTTAGCCCCTATCAATAATGATTTATTTTTTTACTACAGCTTCGTTTTTAAGCTCTTTTAGAGTGTCGCCTGCAAATGTTTCATATATCCAACTTAAAACATTCGTTGTTCCGACGACGAAACTTTCATAATGGTCAGTTGAAATTTTGAAAGTGTCTAAGATCTTTCCTGATGCATCTTTCACTGTAACGTCACCTTGAACATAATCCGCGCCCGATAAGAATCCCAACATCATTCTGCTAGCAATTGATCTTACGCGTATGTTGGTCACTTCAACATAAAGAGTGGGCTGTTTAGGGTTTACATTATTAGAGATCAATTTTGCAGCCGATAATGTTTTTTTCATCTGTAGCTTAAAGTCTATGTCACTAAAAGCTGAGTTATCTGAAAGCTTTTTTCTAGCATCTTCAGAATACGTAACAACAATATTGCCAAGGGGATTGCTTGGCGTAATGATGGCCTGGGCTGGCCTACTTTGACCGGCTTGGCGACTCACTGTTGAAGAGCACCCGTTGATCACAAGCAGCGCTGTGAAACAAAGACAAATTAACTTTAGAGAATTTTTTATCATGTTGTGGTTCTATTTAAAATTAGAAAAAAGTAATTTAGCATATTTTGAATATTTGGGTTCGACACAAAGTTAAGGAATAGATCTATTTTTAAATTATCTATTCGCGTGGATTTGCTCCAGTAACGCACCAAATATGTGCCATATAAACCCTCTTACAGAGCCGTCCTTAAAAAGGATATTTCTAGATGGGGATATCCGAGACTAATGGTGCCTAATCCTGCTAAACCTTAAAAGAAAATAGCCCAACAAGTGGGCTATTGAGATTCTTGGTGGCCCGGGGCGGAATCGAACCACCGACATCAATATTTTATTTGGATATATTCTTCAAACTTTCTAAGATCGTCATAAACGGAATAGGCTTAAGCCTGTCTGACCCTTCATAAGGATTACTAAACAGGACAGCAATGCCCAAGGCTATCCAGATGCTCAAGCAATAAAGGATTAAGGCAGTAATTCCAGTCTTTATGTTGTGCCGATGGGCTGCAGCCACGCTTATAACGGATATCAGACCCAAAATAATGGCCAAGATCCATTTTCCATCGGCGCTACCCACATCGCCCAAGGACAGTCTTTGCTTACGGGCAGCTCGTAAATCCTTTAGGGCGCCAATAAATGCACCACTCATTACTGAATCTATACAAGAAAAACTCTTGCCTGATGCTTGACCGCAGGCAGCGACACCCTGCCAGATACTGAGCTCCATAGCATCGATCGATGCTTGCGCCTTAGGACTAGGGAACTTATTTGTCGAATCGGCCCATTCCTCGTTAAGAACAGCCTCTAGGTAAGTTTGCATGGAAAGCTTGATGCTATTTTGTAGCTCTGGAGTGCCAACAGGAATATTTAAAATGCGGCTAATTGCTACAGACTCATTGATGAGCGCTGTTCTTGCATAAGAATAATTCTGCCATGCATCTGAAGACATAAAGCCCATTAGAAATGCAAACATGACTGCTGGCAAAGTTAAAAATGGTGGTACGAGCGGGACTTCAATGAGGTGATTGAATAAGGTGGTCTTATAAACCAGATAGTAAGAGAGCAGCCCCATTCCAAGGCTCCATAAAAACGTGACAACCAGGGGGGCTAATTGCCCATTAAAAGACTCGAAAGGCATAAGGCTCGTATCCTTAAAAAATATTCCAATTACAACCCTAATGCCAATTACTCGAAGGATGTTAACAACGCCTACAAATGATAACTACGTTGAAACAGAATGCCCACCAAATATTTAGGGGTCAGTTCACAAGCAGGGCATTATTTGAATTTGGTGGCCCGGGGCGGAATCGACTTGGGCTGAGGATGTTCTTAACTCTATTTACAGTTTTTCTTGTCCATTAAATCGGTGAGCCTTATCATTCTTGTATCAGCTGCCGCTATTGCTTCATTGGCATTACTATAGGTAGCTATGATGCCTGGGAGCCAAAAAATTGCGGCCAGCGCATTTGTACCAGTAACGCCTTTTACATCGTCTGCGTCTTTTTTAGCTTTCTCGGCCTGCTTGTATTCATCTTTTAAAGCCTCGCAGGATAAATCTCGATCTGAAACTTTTGTAATATCAATCACTTTAGGTGTGGAACACGCACTTATGAAAGTCACAAAAAAAGTGATTAGAGCCGAACGGATGATGGTATTCATTCAATTCTCCAATAAGAATTTTAGTCTAATTTAGATAACGATTTTAGTTACTAAGTAATTACCCTCGAATGGCCAGCCCAAAAGAAAATGCCCCGCACCAAGCAGGGCATTATTTGAGTTTAGTGGCCCGGGGCGGAATCAACCAGGGCTGAGGATGCCCAATCCTGCCTATAGACTACTTCCAACTAAGATTTAGTTTCTTATGAGTGGCCGCACAATCTCTCAAATAGAGATTAATGAGGCTTTGATAAGGAATGCCCACTTCTTCTGATACAGATTTGAAGTAAGTCACGGAGTCTTCATCTAGCCGAATCGTAATAGGCTTCTTAAGCATCGAAGCATATGGGTTTTTACGAGCTTTTGAGAAATCATATTCTTTACGCATCTTCATCACCTTTAATAAGATTTTGACTCTTTAGATGTTGCCTTACGAGCCGAAATAATACGAATGACATTACCTTCACTTCGATAACA
>JABMMT010000343.1 GCA_013205155.1 Betaproteobacteria bacterium
AACTAGGCCAATGACAGGGCCTGGAAGGGTAGGCAATAAAAATTGAGAGATTAATTCGCCAAGACTTTGAAAAAGCAGGATTTGGACAAGACCGAAAATCATTCTTTGATTTTACTTCTCAAAATTTTCATCGCTACTTTGGGCTAAGTGGCACCAGATCTGCTGGACCCCAATAGAGTTCACTTTTATCCGTAATACCAGGCATTGCAATATCTACACATATCGCTTTTCCCCCAACTAGATTAAACAAACTACAGTCCTTCTTAGTTGCGGCAGAAGTGGCATGTTCTAGCGGAGATTTACCAGTGGTTACAGTAGAGGCCACACTTGCAGCTGTAGCAGGATTAGCAACGGCTGCTGTGGTAGCTGCAGTACCAACTGTGCTGGCAGATGCAGTTCCCATACTACCTAAAGCTGCTAAAGGTGCAGCACAGGCATTGAGTAGTAAGGTAAAGATAAGTAACGCCCCCAATTCGAGGGCGGGTAGCGAAGAATGATTAAATTTACTTACTACGGCACGCAACATTAAATACTCCTGCAGCCCATGCCCCATTTTCAACAGGTTCAAATGCACTATCAGGTGTTTTTACAAGCTCAAAGATATAAGGTTTTTGAACGACAGTAGCGGGAACCTTAAGATCTTTACCATCCCTACTTGGATACATTTTGACTTCTAATGGGCGATATTGCACGGAGCTGCAGTCATATTCGTTTAATCCCACAATCGAGTTTACAAATTCACCTGTTTTCGGATCCTTACCAGTTTTCTTAAAGCTCAGCATCGACATAATTTGTGCCTTATCGCCCTCAAGCTTTAGGGTAGTGACGTCTACTAGGACAACGGCTTGCTCATTTTGACCAATTTCTTGCCAGGCTGCTAAAACATTCCCCGTTAAGGAAAGAGCGAGTGCGGCGATAGAGAGGTGGGCGATACTTTTCTTCATGGATCTGATTTCCTGTGGGAGGTATTTACATCCCTTTATTCTAAACGCCCTGCACTGATATTGCCTTATTTAGCCTTGAGTTCAAGCTGCCGAGTCACGTTTTCTGGTTTCATTTTCAGCGGCAAATACTCATTTTTTGCCCAAAGAGGGTTCATATTGCGATACAGGGCGCTTTGCACCCAGCCAGATTGTCCAGTTTGATAAATAAATACTGATTTCTCTAAATCAGATAAGTCATAGACGGCACGCAGACTTGCAGCTTGCAAAGTCTCATAAGGATTATTTGATCTTAATAACTGTAATCGCCCTACATTAATCGAAAAGCTATCTCCAGCAAATGGAGTCTTGAGGTTATAGAGTGAACCTAAAAAAGGCACTTTGGTTAAGGGACGATGTTCAGAAATTGCGGTATGGGCATTGCCCCAAGACCATTTACTTGGATCTTTGCCGTATTCACTGCTCAAGTAGTCAAGTGCTTTATCAAATGCCTTATTAGAGGACTCTTGACATGTTTCGACTGCAGCAGATTTGGGGTCATCGCACCAAGGGCTATTTGGGTTTTGTAATTGAGTGATGAGTGGGAGCCTAAAATGACGAGCACCATAATTTTCAGTGAATAAATAACTCAATCTAGAAAAGAGATTACGTGTGAGTTGATCGGCCCAGGCATTAAAAATTAAAGCGGCAGCGCTATCGACTTTCATGTCACCATTAAAATTTTTGCTGATCTCTAAAGCCTGTATACCTAAGGGGTGGGTTGGTTTACTTGATTTAAATAAGTCCAATAAAGGAGTCGCACCCAATGAGAGGGTATCTGCTTGCATGGCTTTCATTGACTCTAGATTGTGGCTACTCTTTGATTTAATCAGATCAACTATGCGGTCATAGCGGGTAGGTAAATCCCAGTCACCCGTGAGTGGATTGGGGTTATTGCTAGCAATGATCTTTTGATTAGCTGTTGCCAGCCAACCTTGTTCAGGATTGGAGCTTGATGGCAATTGATCGAACGGTATGTAAGTGGTCCAGTCATACTGTCGCTCCCACCCAATGGCGGGCGCTACGCCATAAAGCCCCTGATTTAATATCCTTTTTGGAGCTACGCCTGCAGTCTGATAAGAAATATTTCCATCG